>CAZCFC010000086.1:0-10608 GCA_964497815.1 uncultured Cypionkella sp. | reverse complement strand
TATACCCCCAGTTGGCGGGACGGAGGAAATGTAACCCAAGCCTTTAGCTTTGGTGAACTGGAGAGCTTTGGCGCACCAGATCAAGAGGCTGCCTTTGCGTTGGCTAATGACTACTTCAGCGGCAAGGGTGTTGAACTTGTTTTGGTCAATGAACCCATTTCATCGTATGGAATGGCAGACTGGGTAGAGGCCAACGGCATCCACAAGCTACCCATCTACCGCGACCCTGACGTGCTCGACACATGGTTCTCCTCCGGCCTCTGGCCGATCGGCACCCTCGGCTGGCCCGAGCAAACCCCTGAATTGCAAAAGTATTTCCCCACCTCGACCCTGATCACCGGGGCCGACATCATCTTCTTCTGGGTTGCCCGCATGATGATGATGCAACTGGCCGTGGTGAATGAGGTGCCGTTCAAGACCGTCTACCTGCACGGGCTTGTGCGCGACGCCAAGGGCAAGAAAATGTCGAAATCCCTGGGCAACGTGATCGACCCGCTGGAGATCATCGACGAATTCGGCGCCGACGCGCTGCGGTTCAGCAATGCCGCGATGGCTTCGCTTGGCGGGGTGCTGAAACTCGACACCGCCCGCATCGCCGGCTATCGCAACTTTGGCACCAAACTGTGGAATGCCTGCCGCTTTGCTGAAATGAACGGCGTTTGGGAAGGGCACAGCACCCAAACCACGCCGCCTGACGCCACCGCAACCGCCAACAAATGGATCATCGGCGAAACCGCCAAGGCGCTGGCCGAAGTCAACGCCGCCCTGACCGAGTACCGCTTCGACACCGCCGCCGACGCGCTTTACAAATTCGTCTGGGGCAAGGTTTGCGACTGGTACGTCGAATTCGCCAAACCGCTGTTTGACGGGCCTGACGCTGCTGAAACGCGGGCGACGATGGCTTGGGTGCTGGATCAGTCCATGATCTTGTTGCACCCGATCATGCCCTTCATCACCGAAGACCTTTGGGGCACCACCGGCACCCGTGCCAAGCTGATGGTCCACACCGACTGGCCGACCTATGGTGCCGAGCTGATCAACCCCGAAGCCGAAGCGGAAATGGGTTTCGTGACGTCCCTGATCGACGAAATCCGCTCGGCCCGCGCGCAGGTCCACGTTCCTGTGGGGTTGAAATGTGATCTGGTGGCAACCGATCTGTCACCGGCCGCCCGCACGGCATGGGACCGCAATGAGGCGCTGATCAAACGGATGGCCCGCATCGACGGCTTTGGCGAAGGCGCGGCCCCCAAGGGATCTATTGCCGTCGCCGCTCCGGGGGCCAGCTTTGCCATTCCGCTGGCCGGGTTGATCGACATTGCCGAGGAAAAAGCACGCCTGACCAAGGCGATGGACAAGCTGGCCAAGGAAATCGGTGGGCTGAAGGGGCGGTTGAACAACCCCAACTTCGTCAAATCCGCGCCCGAAGAGGTGATCGACGAGGCCAATGCCAACCTTGCACTGCGCGAGGAAGAAGCCGCAAAACTGCAAGCTGCCTTGTCGCGTCTGGCCGAACTTGGCTGACAATCCGGGTCTCAATGGCCCTGACGGGACCATTGAGACCCAGCCAAAGCCGGTTTCATCTGGGCAAGACTCCGTTGGGGTCGGCCGGGGGCATCGGTACAAGGCATCATGGCTGGCCGGGTGGGCCAGCCCCTCTTTTCAGAGCGCGCCGCAATGCCTATCTGTCAGGCAGGAGGTCGTGCATGTCGTGGTTCAATCCCCTTACCGAACGCCAGATCGCCCGCGCCCGTGCCAAAGGCGCGTTGCAGGGCCTGAAAGGCGAAGGCCAACCCCTGCCAGACCGTCCGGGCGACGCCTTTGTCAGCCCCGGTGATGCGATGGGCTTTCGCATCATGGCCGAAGCCGGGGTGCTGCCCGAGGAAATCCTCCTGAAGAAACAAGCCGCCGCCCAACGTGCGCATCTGGCCACGCTGACCGATGAGGCCGCACGCAAAGTCGCGATGGCTGCCCTTGCCCAGATCGAATTGCGCCAAGCCATCGCTGAAGAAGCGCGGCGCAAATTCCTGCGGTAGGCCGTGGATCGCCCCACCATCCGCCGCGCCCCGGATCAGCCGGCCGTCATGGCCGCACTGGATGAGGATCGGCTTGTGACTGATCAGGGGCACACCCCGCCTTTGCGGAAACCCCTTGAAGACCTCTGCGTTGACCTGCGCCAACCCAATGTCATGCCCCATATCGCAAAGGCGCCCTGCCGGGACAGGGCAAATTTCCCTTGCCAGCCGCCCCCAAACCCGGCCAAATCCCGGTCATGAAAGCCCCAATCCTGACACCCCCAATCCTGACACCCCTCGCCGCGTCGCTGCCCGCCACTGTGCCCTTTGTCGGGCCCGAAACCGCCGAGCGCGCCCACGGCCGCCCCTTTCTGGCCCGACTGGGGGCGAATGAATCGCTGTTCGGCCCCTCTGCCGCCGCGATTTTGGCGATACAAAACGCCGCCGCTGCGGCATGGATGTATGGCGACCCCGAGAACCATGATCTGAAAGTCGCCCTTGCCGCCCATCATGGCTGCCGCCCCGAAAACATTGTGGTCGGTGAAGGCATTGACGGGCTGTTGGGCTATCTGGTGCGCCTGTTGGTCGAACCCGGCACCCCGGTTGTGACCTCACTTGGTGCCTATCCGACCTTCAACTTTCACGTCACTGGTTTCGGCGGCACCCTGCACCGCGCGCTTTACAAGGGCGACCATGAAGACCCGCAAGCGCTGCTGGATCTTGCCGCCCAGACAAAAGCGCCGCTGATTTACATCGCCAACCCCGACAACCCCATGGGCAGCCATCATCCGGCGGCGACCATCACCGACATGCTGGCGCAGTTGTCCGAGGCTGCGCTGCTGGTGCTGGATGAGGCCTACGTCGATCTGGCCCCCCCCGGCACCGCGCCCGATATTTCCGCCGACACCCCAAATCTGATCCGCCTTCGCACCTTTTCCAAAGCACATGGTCTGGCAGGGCTGCGGGTTGGCTATGCCATCGCAGCGCCGCCGCTGGTGCAGGCCTTTGACAAGGTGCGCAACCATTTCGGCGTGGGGCGTGTGGCGCAGGCGGGCGCATTGGCAGCCTTGCACGACACCGGCCACCTGCCCCGCGTGCAGGCGCAGGTGGCGGCAGCCCGCACCCGGCTGGCGGGGATCGCGCGGGCGAACGGGCTGATGCCGCTGCCCTCGGCCACCAATTTCATAACGATGGACTGTGGCCGTGACGGCGACCATACCCGCGCCCTGCTGCGGGGGCTGACGGCGGCGGGCATCTTTGTACGCATGCCGGGCGTGGCCCCGCTGGACCGCTGCATCCGGGTATCCTTGGGCGATGAGTCCGCCATGGCCGCCTTTGAAACCGCCCTGCCAGACGTGATCAAAGCCGTTGGCTGATCACTCTGCCGCCATCGCAGGGCCTACGGCAGGGGCAGTGCCGACCGGCATGTCGGCGGGACCAAGACGCGGTGCGGCGGGCGCAGTTTCAGTTGTGATCAAGCGCGGCACTGCGGCCGGAACAGTTTCGGCAGCCAACTCGCGGCGGAACACCAGCATGTTCTGATAGCTGGTCTTGGTGCCGGTAAAGCCAACCCGCTCATCCACCGGCAAGGTATCGGCCCGCAGGTAATCCCAGCCATCGCGGCCCAATTCATTCATCAGATTGGTCAGCGCAAGCGCGAAACGGTCTTCGGTGGTCTTCAGACCACGCAGCTTTTCACCCCGACGCGGGGCCGGAATGACTTTGAATTCGTAACGCGGCATGGGGTCGCTCCTGCACCTGACGGTGGCAGAATACTAAGATTCGCCCCGCAAGGCCAAGCATCTGCAGAATTTTTCTGAATTTTCGCGCGGATTTCGCCACAACACAATATCAAGCGGGGCAATCGCATATCTACCCCTAAATATGGGGCGCCACCGGCGGCAAGGCCGGGGCGTTCAAACCCGAAAAGGGGTCAGACCAAGCGGACAAGGCTGTTATCCGCCCATACCATGCCGCGACGGCGCCAAAATCCTGCAACGGCAGAGCCGCCACATCGTTGTAGGGCAGAAAGCTGGCCATGCGGAAATCGGCATAGCTGAGGCCGCTGTCCAGCAGATACGCCCGACCGCGCAGATGATCGTCCAACTGGGCGGCAGAGCGGGCAAACAGCTGGCGTCCCTTGTCCACCTCGGCCATGTCCACCGGACCGATGCGATAGCGCTGCTTGGTGCCATATTCGAAATGCACCATGTCACACGCCATTACGAAATTCGCCTTGCCCCAAGAAATCCAGCGGATCATGTCGGGCATCTCTGCCCCCATGCGCCAGAAATCGGACCCGGATTTCATCGACAGGCGGCAAGCAATGGCGTCGGCCTCCCACAGGGATGTGCCGTTCTCGACCAGAATCGGAAGGCTGAGACCGGGATTGAGCGCGCGGAAACGATCACTTTGCGCGGGGTCGAAGGGCGCGGCCCATTCAAACACAAGATCGGCGCGCAGATGCCGCGCCACCGCCACCGCAAGGCGCGGATTGGGATTGCGGGAGAAGTAGAGGATCGTGGTCATTGGCGGCCCCGTGATTTGGGACAGGCTATGGCAGGGGCGGAAAAAATCAAGCCCAGCGTTTGATGCAGACGACGGATGGGGGTTTCACACCCCCACGCCCCAAGGGGCTTCCCCCGTGGGATATTTGTGCACAGAGGATGTCAATTTTAGTCAAACTTTATGGGGAAACTCCGGGGCCATTACAGCCCCAGCTTTTGCGCCACCATTGCGTTCACCACCGCCGGGTTGGCTTTGCCGCCCGTTGATTTCAGCACCTGGCCAGTGAACCAACCTGCCAGCTTGGCGTTGACCTTGGCCTTTTCCACCTGTTCGGGGTTGGCCGCGATCAGCGCGTCCAGCGCCGCCTCGATCGCGGCGGTGTCCGTCACCGCCTTCATGCCATGTTTGGCCGCCTGTTCTGCCGGGTCGCCGCCTTCGGTCCACAGGATTTCGAACAGGTCTTTCGCCATCTTGCCGGTGATTTCGCCTTTGCCCAGAAGATCGAGCATGCCGCCCAGCTGCGTGGCAGAAACGGGACTGTCGGCGATGACCTTGCCTTCTTTGTTCAGCCGTCCGAACAGTTCGTTGATCACCCAGTTCGCCGCCGTCTTGCCATCGCGCCCCTGCGCCACAGACTCGAAGAAACCCGCACTTTCCAGATCTGCGGTCAGCACGTTGGCGTCGTAGTCAGTCAGGCCAAAATCGCCCATGAAGCGGGCTTTCTTGGCGTCAGGCAGTTCCGGCATCGAGGCTGCGATGTCATCGACCCACGCCTGTTCTATTTCCAGCGGCAGCAGGTCGGGGCAAGGGAAATAGCGGTAATCATGCGCCTCTTCCTTGCTGCGCATGCTGCGGGTTTCGTTGCGATCCGGATCGTAAAGCCGGGTTTCCTGCGTGACCGAACCGCCATCCTCCAGAATGGCAATCTGACGGCGCGCCTCATGGTCAATCGCCAACTGGATGAACCGCATCGAGTTCATGTTCTTGATCTCGCAGCGCGTGCCCAGATGGCCGAAATCTTGTGTGGCCTGATATTTCTCATACTGGCCGGGGCGGCAGACCGAGACGTTCACGTCAGCGCGCAAGTTGCCGTTCTGCATGTTGCCGTCGCAGGTGCCCAGATAGCGCAGGATCTGACGCAGCTTGACGACATAGGCCGCAGCCTCTTCGGGGCCGCGGATATCGGGGCGGCTGACGATTTCCATCAGGGCGACGCCGGTGCGGTTGAAATCGACGAAAGACATTGTCGGGTCCATGTCGTGGATCGACTTTCCTGCGTCCTGTTCAAGGTGGATGCGTTCGATGCGCACCAGACGGGCGACGCCCGGAGACAGTTCCACCAACACCTCACCCTCGCCCACAATGGGGTGGTAAAGCTGCGAAATCTGATAGCCCTGCGGCAGGTCGGGGTAGAAATAGTTCTTGCGGTCGAAGGCAGACCGCAGATTGATCTGCGCTTTCAGTCCAAGGCCAGACCGCACCGCCTGCTCGATGCAATATTCATTGATCACCGGCAGCATGCCCGGCATCGCGGCATCGACAAAGGCGACGTTCGAGTTTGGCTCGGACCCCACCTGCGTCGAAGCCCCGGAAAACAGCTTGGCATTCGACGACACCTGCGCATGGATTTCCATGCCGATGACCAGCTCCCAGTCATGCTTGGCCCCGGCGATCACCTTCGGTTTCGGCGCGGTGTAGGTCAGATCAAGCATGGCGGTCTCCGTGTTTATCCCCGTCTGTTTAGGCAGGCGGCGCTGCATGGGCAAGGGCCGGGGTGGCGGAAAGCTGCCGATTTGGCGCAAACTTGGCGCAGCAACGTTGCCTCAGGCCCACAAGAGGGTGATCAGGCAGGCGCAGCACAGGTCGGTGCGGCGCTGACCCAGACGGATGAATGCGGATCTACACCCTGATTGCCCCGGCGCTGGCCGCCCTTGTCCTGATGGGATGTAACCGGATTCCTTTGCCCGATCTGACCGCGATGTTGCCCACGGGCGCGCTGCCGGCCATGCGTTGGGATCACCGCCCCGAAGCCGCCGAGTGGACTGGCCGCACTTTGGCGGCAATTGCCAGACACGATGATGTGCTTGCCGGCAAGATCCCTGCGGACATCGAAAGCTGGTGTCCCGGCTATGCAACCGCCTCCAGGCCCGAACGGCGGGCGTTCTGGGCGGGGTTGCTTTCGGCCATCGCAAAATATGAAAGCAGCTGGAACCCGCGCGCCTCGGGCGGCAGCGGCCGCTATGTTGGCGTGATGCAGATTTCTCCTGAAAGCGCCGCGCACTACAGCTGTGCCGCGCGATCCGTCGAAGCATTGAAGGACGGCGCGGCCAATCTGGAATGCGCAGTGCAGTTCATGGCCCAGAATGTCGGCCGTGATGGCGTGGTGGCGGGCAAGGGCAACCGGGGGGTGGGGCGCGACTGGATGCCACTGCGCAAATCCGAAAAGCGCGCGGCGATTGCCGACTGGACAAAGCAGCAGGCCTATTGCCGCTAGGCCGAACACAATCATTTATCTAAAATTTTCCATCCTCTGTGCCCAAATATCCCACGGGGGTGCGGGGGGAGTGTCCCCCCGCAGGGCCGATGCAGCACACGGTCATGTCAGCATCCGTCCCGCCATCTCAGACAGATCCCGGCTAAGGCCCGGTGTGGCCAGAATACGCTGCAATTCCCCCCGGATCATTGCCTGACGGTCGGCGTCATAGCGTGACCAGGTCTCGAAGGCCGTCGACATGCGGGCGGCGGTTTGCGGGTTGGCGGCGTCCAGCCTGATCAGCCAATCTGCCAGCAGCCGATAACCCGCGCCATCGGCATGGTGAAAGCCTGCGTGATTGCCCGACAATGCCCCGATGACCGAACGAAAGCGGTTGGGGTTTTTCCAATCGAAATCAGGACGTTCCGTCAATGTGCGGGTGGTGGTGGCGGTCAGGTCGGGCGCGGCCATGGCCACTTGCACCGCAAACCACTTGTCCATCACCAATCGGTCGCTGGCCCATGTGGCGGCAAAGGCGTCCAGTTCCGCCTGCCCTGCGCCGATGTCCAGAAGACAGACCAGAGAGCCGAAACTTTCGGTCATATTGTCCGCCGCGCGGTGCGCCGCACGGGCCGCTGCCCCGCCATCCAGCCGCGACAGCAGCCCCAGGGCCACCAGCCGTAGCGCGCGCTTGCCAGCCGCACCGGCGTCGGGCGCATAGGGTGCTGGCACCCGGCAGGCCAATTCAAGCCCCGGCAGTCCCGGCGCCAGCCGCTGGGCCAGTGCCAGATGCAGCGCGCGGCGGGCCACATGGATCCGCGCCGGATCCGGCACATGACCTGCGGCGTGCAGCGTGGCCGCCATGTCATCCTCGCCGGGCAGGCGCAGCGCCAGCGCGCGAAAGGCCGGATCAAGTGCCTCGTCAAAGGCCAGTCGCGCCATGCCGTCCAGCAGCGCCGCATCCGCCACAGCGCCTTCGGTCACCATCCGCGCCAGCGTCTCTTTGGCCAAACTGCGCCCCGCCTCCCAGCGGTTGAAAGGGTCGCTGTCATGCGCCAACAGCAAGGCGCGCTCTGCCGCAGTCACGGACCGTTCCAACACCACCGGCGCCGAGAACCCGCGCAGGACCGAGGCCACAGGGCGGCTGGCCAGCCCGTCAAAGTGGAAACTTTGCCGCATCTCGGTCAGTTCCAGCACGGTCGTCGGCAGCACCTCGTCGCCATTGGGGTTCAAAAGCCCCACCGCGACGGGAATGACCTTGGCCGCTTTCAGCGGCTGCCCCGGCGTGGGTGGGTTGTGCTGCTCCAAAGTCAGGGTAAAGCGGCCATCAGCCCAATCTTCGGACACGGTCACGCGCGGTGTGCCCGCCTCGGTGTACCACAGTTTGAACTGGGTCAGATCGCGCCCGGTGGCATCCTGAAACACCGTCAGCCAATCCTCGATCGTCGCCGCATCGCCGTCATGACGCGGGAAATACAGGTCAAGCGCCCGGGCATAGCCATCGTCCCCGACCAGCCGCTTCAGCATGCCGATGACTTCGGCCCCCTTTTCGTAAACGGTCGCGGTGTAGAAATTGTTGATCTCGATATAGTGATCGGGGCGCACGGGATGCGACAGCGGACCGCCGTCTTCGCGGAACTGACGCGCGCGCAGTTGCAGCACGTCCTCGATCCGCTTCACCGCATGGGACCGCATGTCACCCGAAAACTGCTGATCGCGAAACACGGTCAGCCCTTCTTTCAGGCACAGCTGAAACCAGTCGCGGCAGGTGATGCGGTTGCCGGTCCAGTTGTGGAAATACTCATGCGCGATGATCGCCTCGATGCGGGCGAAGTCGTCATCGGTGGCAGTGGCCGCCGAGGCCAGAACATAGCGCGAGTTGAAGATGTTCAGACCCTTGTTCTCCATCGCACCCATGTTGAAATCATCGACGGCCACGATGTTGAACACATCCAGATCATATTCCCGCCCATAGGCGGTTTCATCCCAGCGCATCGAGCGGATCAGGCTGTCCATGGCATAGGCGCAATTGTCCTGATCGCCGGGACGCACCCAGATGTTCAGATCAACCTTGCGGCCTGACATCGTGGTAAAGCTGTTGCGGTGCGCCACCAGATCACCCGCGACCAAAGCGAACAGATAGGCGGGCTTGGGCCATGGATCATCCCATTCGGCCCAACCGGCACCCTGCCCCAGCGGGTTGCCGTTCGACAACAGCACCGGCAAATCGGATTCCACCCGCACCCGGAACGGGGCCATCACATCGGGGCGGTCGGGGTAGAAGGTGATCTTGCGGAAACCTTCGGCCTCGCATTGCGTGCAATACATGCCATTCGACATGTAAAGCCCCTCCAGTGCGGTGTTGCCCTGAGGGGCAATTTCAACGACGGTTTCCAGCAAGAACGGGTGCTGCGGCAAAACCGCCGCGGGCAGGGTCAAGCCGGTGCCATCGGGTGTCGCCTGAACCGCTTGACCGTCAATCCAGCATCCCCGCAACACAAGCGCCTCACCGTCCAGCCGCAGATCATGGGCCCCGGGGCGGGCGGGGTTCGGGGCCAGATGCAGGCGGGCGCGCACGCGGGTGGCGGCTGGGGCAAGGGTGAACGTCAGGTCCACTTTTTGCACCAGATGGGTGAAGGGCTGATAATCGGCAAGGCGGATGGTGCGCGGATCGGTCATGGCGGTTCTCCTGTTGGACGCAGTTTCGCCAAAGCGGTGCTGTACGCAAGGGGCCACAGGCTTGCGGCGGCGGACACCCGGGGTTATACGCGGCCCGTGAGGACGACCTCCCCCATTTGGGCACATCACCGGGACGCCCCGAAGCCGGCAGGTCCGACCATGCGCAGTACCCCCGACCGTATCCGCCACGCCCTGAGCTTTGAGGTGATCGGCCTGATCCTTGTCACCCCTTTGGGCGCGCTGGTGTTTCATCTGCCCATCGCCGAGATTGGCGTGGTGACACTGGTCAGCGCCAGTCTGGCGACGCTGTGGAACTATGCCTATAACGTGATCTTCGACCATGCCCTGTTGCGTCTTGTCGGGCGGTTGGCCAAAACCGTTGTGATACGGGTGGTGCATGCGGTCCTGTTCGAGGCCGGGCTTTTGCTGATCCTGATGCCGTTTATCGCGTGGTATCTGGGCGTCAGCCTGTTGACAGCATTCTGGATGGATGCCGCATTTTCGGTGTTCTATCTGGTCTATGCCTTTGTCTTCAACTGGGCCTACGATCTGATATTTCCGATCTGATTATCCAAGTCCGACATCGTCGGCCGTGCAAGTCACGCCAGCTGCGGACTTGCCTGCAAGAGGTGGACATGCCCAAAAGATTACCTGCCGGAATCTGTGCATCAGGGCTTTACGAATCCCGCCGCGTCGCTACATCTATGTTCCATGAATGTTCTCATCTGGTTCAAACGCGATCTGCGCACCTGTGACCACCCCGCGCTGACGGTTGCGGCGGGGCTTGGCGCGGTTTTGCCGCTTTACGTGGTGGAACCAGAGTATTGGCAGTTGCCCGATACATCTGCCCGCCAGTGGGCGTTTACCGCCGAAGCCCTGACAGATCTGCGCGGGCAATTTGCACAGCTGGGCGCGCCCTTGGTGGTGCGGGTGGGT
>CAZCFC010000085.1:0-10625 GCA_964497815.1 uncultured Cypionkella sp. | reverse complement strand
GTAATACCGGCGTCCACCCGCCCGTTTCACGGGGCGGATCTGGGGAAAACGGCTTTCCCAGAACCGCAGCACATGCGCGGGTGTATCCAGATGATCGGCCACTTCGCTGATGGTGCGGAAGGCGTCGGGCGACTTGTCCATCCGCCGTGCCTTCCGTTAGCGCTTTTTCCCGGCAGCCACGCGGTCTTTCATCAGATGCGAGGGCCGGAAGGTCAGCACCCGGCGCGGGCTGATCGGAACCTCGTCGCCGGTTTTTGGGTTGCGACCGACACGGGCGGTCTTGTCACGCACCGAGAAGGTGCCGAAGGACGAGATCTTGACGGTCTCACCGGCGGCCAGTTCATCGGACATGTGTTGCAGGACCGACTCGACCAGGGTCGCGGATTCGTTGCGGCTTAGGCCGACCTCACGGAAGACGGCTTCGCTCAGGTCCATACGGGTCAACGTCTTTTCGCTCATCATATCCCCCCCGGGTTTTTCAGAAGGATGCGCAGGAAAGAATTGCGAGTCAATAACAGTGACTTGGAAGGCGTTGTTAAATCCGGATATTTGCCCAAATTACCAGCGGATGACCACGGAACCCCAGGCCAACCCGCCCCCAATCGCCTCTGTCACCAGCAAATCGCCGGGTTTGATCTGTCCGCGCGCCTTGCCGACCGACAGGGCAAGGGGAATCGATGCCGCCGAGGTGTTGCCATGATCCTGCACCGTCACGACCACGCGGTCCATCGACACCTGCATCCGTTTGGCGGTGGCTTCGATGATGCGGATATTGGCCTGATGCGGCACGATCCAATCGACATCGTCAGCGGTCAGCCCCACTTTGTCCAAAGCCATATGCGCGGTTTGTGCAAGCTTTTCAACGGCATGGCGGAAGACTTCTTTGCCCTCCATCCGCAGATGGCCGGTGGTTCCGGTGGACGGGCCACCATCGACATACAGCAGGTCCTTGAACCGCCCGTCGCTGTTCAGATCGGTCGAAAGGATGCCGCGATCATCGGTGGACCCGGTGCCGTCCTGCGCCTCAAGCACCAAGGCGCCGGCACCGTCACCGAACAGCACGCAGGTGCCACGGTCGGTCCAGTCCATCAACCGCGAGAAGGTTTCCGCGCCGATCACCAGCACGCGCTTGACCTGCCCCGATAGGATCAGGGCGTTGGCATTGGTCAGCGCAAACACGAATCCGGCGCAGACGGCCTGAACGTCAAAGGCGAATCCCCGCGTCATGCCAAGTCCGGCCTGAATCATGGTGGCGGCAGACGGGAATGTCAGATCGGCGGTCGAGGTGGCGACAATGATGGCGTCAATGTCATCGGCCACCAGCCCGGCATCCAGCAGCGCGGCCTTGGCGGCACGGGTGCCAAGGTCGGATGTGGTCTGACCCTCGGCTGCGAAATGACGGCGCTCGATGCCGGATCTGGTCTTGATCCATTCATCCGAGGTTTCAACAAGGGCTTCCAGTTCCGAATTCGGCACAATGCGGTCCGGCAAGTAATGCCCGACGCCCTTGACCACGGCGCGTATTGTCATTCTGCGGACCCAGCCCCATTCCCATCCAAGGCGGCATCCTGCCCCGCCCGGCCTGCCGATGCAACCCGTGCCGCCATGCGTTCCAGAAATCCCGAATCCGACAGCTGAAAGGCAAGATTGATCGCCGCTGCGACCCCGGTTTCATCGGCAGATCCATGCGATTTGATCACTGTGCCGTTCAGCCCCAGAAACACCCCGCCATTGACGCGGCGCGGATCAATCCGCTTTTGCAGCCGTTTCAGCGAGTTCATCGCCAGCAGTGCCGCGATCTTCGACCAGAACCCGGCCCGGAAAGCCTCTTTCATGAAGTCGGAAATCAGTTTCGCCGTGCCCTCACCGGTCTTGAGCGCGATATTGCCGGTGAAGCCATCGGTCACGATCACATCGACCCGGTCAGACGGAATATCGCCGCCTTCGACAAAGCCCACGAAATCATAGCCGCCAACTTCGGCTGCGGCCTCGATCAGCGCCTGCGCCTCTTTAAGTTCGGCGCGGCCCTTGTGCTCTTCGGTGCCGACGTTCAGCAACCCGACGCGGGGCCGCTGTATGTTCATGCCGTTGCGGGCATAAGATGCCCCCATCGCGGCGTATTGCATCAGATCGGCCGCCTCGGCCTTGATGTCGGCCCCGACGTCCAGCATCACATTGAACCCGCCGGGATTGCGCGACGGCCACAGGCAGGCGATGGCAGGACGGTTGACGCCCGGCAATTTGCGCAGCCGGATCATCGAAACCGCCATCAGAGCGCCCGTGTTGCCACATGACACCGCCACCCGCGCCTCCGCGTTCTTCACAGAATCAATGCAAGACCACATCGAGGTGCCGTCGCCGTGCCGCATCACCTGGCTTGGCTTGTCGGTCATCAGCACGACGCGCGGGGCGTGGCGCAGGGTGACGCGACCCTTCAGGCTGTCGTGACGTGCCAACAAAGCCGTCAGAACGGTCTCAGCCCCGTGCAGGATGAAACCAGCATCAGCAAGCGCTGCGGCGGAAAGCACAAGACCTGCGACAACAACCGCAGGTCCAGCGTCTCCGCCCATAGCATCAACGGAAATCACGATGCGGCTTGCACCAAGGTTGGCCGACGTTTCAGGTCCGGTTCCCATGGGGCAGGTGCCGCGAGGGGCGGCTTACGCCGCGTCCTCGTCAACTTCCACTGCTTTGGTCGCCACGACTTCGCGGGCATCATAATGGCCGCAGGACGGGCACACATGGTGCGGGCGCTTCAGCTCGCCGCAGTTGGTGCAATCTTGCGGGTTTCCAGCGACCAATGCGTCGTGCGAACGGCGCATGTTGCGCTTGGAGCTGGTGGTACGGTTCTGCGGGACAGCCATGTCACGACCTCGAGTAGTGGGGGACATGCCCCTGATTATGCTTTGATTTCAGCCACTTTACCCAAGGAGTCGATGGTCTGGATAAAGCCCTGATTGAGGCGCGGAACATAGTCAGATTCTTGCGGGGCGCAAGCCCCTTTCTGCGCCAGACTGATGTGCCGGCTATTCCGCGTCATCCGCAGGTTTTTTCAACCGCTCGGCAAGCCCCGCCAACCCGGCAAAGGGCTTCAGATCATCGGATTTCAGCGGGGCCACGCCGGGGGCGGCAAACACGGCCTCGCCAAATTCGGCACCTTTGGCGCGGGGATACAACGGCAGCGCCAGCGCCAGCGCCTCGATCGCCACGGCGGCCACGTCGATGATTTCGGGCAGCGGGTCGGCGTCATCCTCGGACAATTCCACCTCATCGCCCTGCGGTTCGATGTATTCGGCGCGGTAGTGGCGTTCGATGCTGTCCTTTACCCGGCTGCGCACCGGGGCCAGCGTGATCGAGCAGGGCTGCACCACAAGGCCCGCCAATTCGGCGCGCAACACCACATCGGCGCGGCCCATCGGTGACATCTCTCCCTTGAAGCTGAACTCGGGCAATTCCAGCAATCCCAAAGCCTGCGCCATCTGCGCGCGGGCAACGTCATCGGGGGTGAAGGCAAAGCGCAGGGTCTTGCGGCCGGATACCAGCGCCGAGCGATAGGGCTGGCTGGGCAGGTCATCAGGTTGGGCAACAGGGTCTGGCATGGGCTTTCCTTCTGGCGGGGGGATGCGGAAATCTGGCGACAAACCCGTCGAACCGCGTTCCATTCTTGAACAGTGGCGCGACCTGTCGTAAGCCGGAAGCCAAGAGCCGCCGGTCATCGCGCGCAGTCTAATCCGATACTGGTCTGTCAGGGCCAGTGCAAGGGCAAGCTGCGCAACACCGGGGTGTTGGCCGCAAGGCAAGGGCAGGGATGGCGCAGTTGGTGGACTTATCACGTCTGAACGGGGCTGCTGCCCGCTTGCGGATCATGGGGTTCGGTCTGATCCTGGTGCTGGTGGCCAGTTGTTCGTCGGTTTACCGCAACCATGGCTACGTTCCGACCGATGACGAACTGGCCTTGCTTGAGGTTGGCACCGACAACCGCGACACCGTTGCAGCCACCATCGGGCGGCCTTCGGCGGCAGGGCTTTTGAATGATGTGGGCTGGTACTATGTGCAAAGCCGCTGGAAGCATTACGGCGCCATGGCCCCGAAAGAGGAAGACCGCCAGATCGTGGCCATCACCTTTACCGAAGACGGCACCGTCGAGAACATCGAACGCTTTGGTCTGGAGCAAGGCCGGGTTGTCGCCCTGTCCCGGCGGGTGACGGACAGCAACATCAAGGGTCTGTCGGTGCTGCAACAGCTGTTCGGCAGCATCGGCCGCCTGCGCGCCGATCAGTTGATCGGCGACTGAGCCGAGGCGGCTTTGCACCGCTGTGGCGAATCGCCCGGGTCTGCGGCTGCCAAAGATGGGCAGGCGGTGTTGATCGCAAAAGGCCGCTATGTGGTGCGGCTTGCTGCCGATGCGGCCGATCTGGTCCGCGTCATGGATCTGCGTCAGCAGGTGTTCCGGTTGCGGCGCGGGATTTCGGGCCTCGATACCGACCTGTTTGACGCGCCCTGCCTGCATGTTGTGATCGAAGACGCCGGTTCGGGGGCTTTGGTGTGCTGTTATCGCTTGCTGCCTTTGCGCAGCGGTGCCGAGATCGGCCAAAGCTATGCTGCACAATTTTACGACCTGACACGGCTGCGGTCATTTGCCGGGCCGATGTTGGAGTTGGGTCGGTTTTGCCTGCACCCCGATCACCACGACCCCGACATTCTGCGGCTGGCGTGGGGGGCGATGGCGCGGTTGGTTGACGCGCAGGGGGTGGCGATGCTGTTTGGCTGTTCCTCGTTTGACGGGGCTGATCCGGCGCCACACCGGGCGGCGCTTGGTGTTCTGCGCTCGGGGCATCTGGCCCCCGATTTGTGGCGACCTGAACCGATGGCCGGGGCCTATCCCTATGCCCGCACGATTGCCGAGGCCGCCGACCTGCGCGCAGGGCTGCTGGCGATGCCGCCTTTGCTGCGGACCTACCTGGCGATGGGGGGATGGGTCAGCGATCACGCGGTCCCGGACGCCGACCTTGACACCCTGCACGTCTTTACCGCCGTTGATATCGCCCGCATCCCACCGGCGCGGGCAAGGGCACTGCGGGCGATTGCGGGCTGAACAGGCGCAGGCGGTTGCGGATGCCCTAACCCACGGATGTCATCGGCGGCAAAACGCGGCTGCCGCAGCCATGTCATCCTGACGCGCATCGGACCCAAAGCCGCGTCGGCAGCGGCGGGGCGGTCATGGTCCGCGATGCTCGTGCAGGAAAACAGGTGATCGCGTTGCCGGTCTGTCCCGGGGCCAACCGGCCATGAACAACAAGACGGGGCAAGGGCGTCATCAGATTGGGCGGCGCCATTTCAGAGCCACGATATGCAAATCCTGCCGTTGCATCGCCGTCCGACCTTGCGGCAGGGCTTGCGCAGGATGCAGCGGCGACGCGGCAAAGAGACAGGTTCAGCCTCGCGTGCCCGGTTGACGCCGCGCGCGGGGGCGGCTACCTGCGGGCCATGGCACGCGCACCCCTTCTTCAGCTTTCCGGCATCTCGCTGACCTTCGGCGGCAATCCCCTTTATGACGGGCTCGACCTTGTGGTTCAGCCCGGCGACCGTGTGGCCCTGGTGGGCCGCAACGGGTCTGGCAAATCGACCTTGATGAAGGTGATGGCCGGGCTGGTCGAACCCGACGCGGGCATCCGCGTGGTGCCGCCGGGCGTGACCGTGGGCTATATGGAACAGGACCCCGATCTGTCGGGGTTTGAAACCCTGGGCGATTACGCGGCGTCGCAATTGCCCGAGGGTGAGGAATACAAGGTGCCGATGGTGGCAGAGGGGTTGAAATTCAACCCTGACACGCCTGTCGCCACCGCTTCGGGCGGCGAACGTCGCCGGGCTGCCTTGGCCAAGCTGCTGGCCGAAGAGCCCGAACTGATGCTGCTGGACGAACCCACCAACCATCTGGACATCCAGGCCATTGAATGGCTGGAAGCAGAGCTGAAAAACACCCGCACCGCCTTTGTGCTGATTTCGCACGACCGCACCTTCCTGCGCGCGCTGACCCGCGCCACGCTGTGGATTGATCGCGGTCAGGTCCGCCGCCGTGAATCCGGTTTTGACGGGTTCGAGGAGTGGCGCGAAACTGTCTGGGCCGAAGAGGATGAGGCCCGCCACAAGCTGGACCGCAAGATCAAGGCCGAGGCGAAATGGGCGGTTGAAGGCATATCAGCCCGGCGCAAGCGCAATCAGGGCCGCGTGCGGGCGCTGGCCGCCTTGCGCGACGAGCGCAGCAGCCAGATCCGTCGCCAGGGCACCGCCGCGATGGAGCTGGAATCCGGCCAGCAATCGGGCAAGCGGGTGATCGAGGCCAAGGCCATCACCAAGATTTTCGGTGACAAGCAGATCGTGCGCGATTTCGACCTGCGGGTGTTGCGCGGCGACCGCGTGGCGTTTGTCGGCCCGAACGGTGTGGGCAAGACCACACTGTTGAAGATGCTGATCGGTGAATTGGCGCCGGATTCCGGCACCGTGACATTGGGCACAAACCTTGAAATCGCGGTGTTCGATCAGGCCCGCGCACGGCTGGACCCCGAGGCCACGTTGTGGGACAGCCTGACCAACGATCCGATGATGCGGGTGTCAGGGGCGTCAGATCAGGTCATGGTGCGTGGCAACCCCAAGCATGTGATCGCCTATCTGAAAGACTTCCTGTTTGACGAACGTCAGGCCCGCGCCCCGGTGAAATCGCTGTCTGGCGGTGAAAAGGCGCGGCTTTTGCTGGCCCGCCTGATGGCGCAGCCGTCTAACCTGCTGATCCTGGACGAACCGACCAACGATCTGGACGTGGAAACGCTGGACCTGTTGCAGGATATTCTGGGCGATTATGACGGCACCGTGCTGTTGGTCAGCCACGACCGCGATTTCATCGACCGGATTGCAACGGCCACTGTGGCGCTGGAGGGTCATGGCAACGCCACCGCCTATCCGGGCGGCTGGTCGGATTATGCCGCGCAGCGTGGGGCGCTTGCGTTGGAAATGCCAACGAAAACAGGGTCTTCGCATGTGAACCTGCGGGCGGATGTGAAGAAGGTTGCCGAAGGCCTGACCTTCACCGAGCGCAAGCGGCTTGAGGCATTGCCCGGCGTCATCGCCAAACTGGAAGCCGAAATCAACAAGCTGACCGATTACATCTCGGATCCTGCGATGTTCACCGCCGAACCTGTCAAGTTCCGCAAAGCCTCGGAAGGGCTGGCCGAACGTCAAGCCGCTTTGGCCGCCGCCGAAGAGGAATGGCTGGCATTGGAAGACCGCGCCTAGGGGCATCGGTGGTCTGGATCCTGCGGCTGAAGGACTGCGCGGTCATGGCCGCGCGGTGCCTGAAATCCAGGACTGCAAAGCCGGTCGCGGCCATGCTGTAACCCGACTGCGCCCATGGGCGCATGCGGCGGCAGCTCAGGTTTGGGTTACCATCGCCCCGAGGCCCCGCCGCCGGACGACCGCCCGCCGCCAAAACCGGACCCCCCCGATTTGTCAGAGCCGCGGGCGGGAATCGCAAAGGTTTCCTGCCGCTCATAGCTGCACTGGCTGCACCGCGTGATTTGCAGCCCCGATCCCGCCTGCGTTGTGGTTGCCGCCGTCAGCGTGTTGCGATGCCGGTGCAACCCGCGCGCGCCGCATTGCGGGCAGGCACGCAGCCGGGTCAGCAAATCACCGATCTTGCGGCGCAACATCATCAGACCAAACCCCGCCACCGCAGCGCCAAACACCGCGATGCCGCCGATGTCGCTGTCCGGCTTGACCGGCGCCGGCGTCGCGTGGGCGGCAAAGGGCCGCGCCAGATCCCGGATCACCGCCTCGGCCCCCACAGCAATGCCGCCCGCATAATCATCGCGACGAAAGGCGGGCAGCATGTCGCGGTCAATCACCCGTTGCGCCAGCCCGTCATAAACCGGATCAAAGCCCGCGCCCAAGGCAATGCGCATTTCGCGGTCATCCCTGGCCACCAGAATCAGAATGCCGTCGTTGCGCGCGGCATCACCGATCCCCCAATGGTTGAACAGGGTTTTCCCATAACCTTCAATGCTTTGCGACCCCGACCCATAGTCGGCAATGCGCCCCATCGTGGCGATCACAACATGCACCCCGGTTTCAGCGCGCGCCGATTGCAGCCGCGTCGTCAGGGCTGCTTCCTGGTCCGGCGACAACAGGTTGGCGAAATCAGACACGGTGTCGGTCAGGGGCGCAGGCAGGTCCTGCGCAAGGGCCATGGCCGGAAAGACCAGCAGCAACACCAAAATCCGCAGCATGGGTTATCCGATCAGGTCTGACACAACGGTTGCCACCATCATGACATCTTCGCGCGTGCAGTCAAACTGTCCGACCTGCACGCGGATCACATAAGCCCCCGCATGACGGGTCTGGGTCAGGTAGATGCGGCCATCGTCGTTGATCCGGGTCAGCAGGGATTCGGTCAGCGCATCGCTGGCCAGCGCAAAGGTGAACAGCGACAGCGCAGGTTCGGTGGTGATCGTCACGCCGGGCAGCCCACGCAGGGCGTCACACAGCTCTGTCGCCCAGGCCACATGGTTGCGGATGCGGGCACGCAAGCCCGAAAGCCCATAGGCGCGCAAGGTGAACCACAGCTTCAGCGCCCGAAAACGGCGGCCCAAAGGCACCGTCCATTCGTTGAAATTCACGATTTCTTCGCGGCCTGCGGTTTCCAGATAGGTTGGACGCAGGCCAAGGGTTTTCACTTGCGGCGTGGGGTCACGCAGGAACTGCACCGCGCAATCAAACTGCGCGCCCAGCCATTTGTGCGGATTGAAGATGATCGAATCCGCGCCTTCGATACCTGCCCACATAGGCCGGAACTCTGGGCAGATCATGGCCGACCCGGCCCATGCCGCATCGACATGCACGGGCAACCCGCGCGCCTTTGCCACCGCGATGCAGTCGGCAATCGCATCGAAGGCCCCGATCGAGGTGCCGCCCACGCACAAAACCACCCCTGCCGGGTGCCATCCGGCCGCGATATCGCCGTCAATCAGGCTGGCCAGGGCTGTAGGGTCCATGGAAAAGGACGCGTCGGTCGGCACTTTGACCAGATTATCCTGCCCGATCCCTGCAATCCGGACCGCCTTGTCGACCGAACTGTGGGTCTGCGCGCTGGCGTAAAGGCGCAACCGGGGCTGCCCTGCCAATCCGTTGATGTTTCCGGAAAACGTCAGCGCCTGTTCGCGCATGGTCAGCACCGCCGACAACGTTGCCGTGGTCGCGCTGTCATGGATGGTGCCGGTGAACCCTGCGGGCAGGCCCAGCGCCTGACGCAGCCAATCGACCATCACCTGCTCTATCTCGGTCGCCGCCGGAGAGGTCTGCCACAGCATCCCCTGGGCCGCCATCGCATTGGCCAATTGCTCGGCCAGCATCGAGGCGGGCGAGGCATTGGCCGGGAAATAGGCGAAAAAGCGCGGGTGCTGCCAGTGGGTCATCCCGGGCGGCACGATGCGTTCGAAATCGGCAAAGATCGCTGCCACGGCATCCGGGCTTTCGGGCGGGCATGCGGGCAGTTGCGCGGCAATCGCACCCGGCGTCAGATCAGCCCGCACCGGGCGGTCGCGCAGACCCGCGTGATAGTCATGCGCCCAATCGGCGGCGTGTTTCGACCAATGGCGCAGATCATCGTGGTTCATCGCAGGCTCCTGTTTGGCCACAGGTTATGTGCGCCCGGTCGCAGCGTCCAGCACCGCCAGACTGTTCCGGGGCAGGCGGGACGGTTCCGGCTGGCAAGCCCTGCGTCAAGACACTTGGCGAGGCGCATTTGTGGCGCTATAAGGCGGCATGGACCGTATGGGCATCATTTGCATCTGCTGCATTACCGGCTGACTTTCGTCAGGCGGGCCCATCATCTCATTCCCTAAACAGGATCAAGCTGATAGACCCGCGCCGGGAAACGCGCGATGGCTGGATTGAGGATTGCGATGATCAGGCTGCACAACACCAAGACGCGGGTGAAAGAGAATTTCACCCCGATTGATCCGCAAAACGTGCGGATGTATGTCTGCGGACCAACGGTTTACGACCGCGCCCATCTGGGCAATGGCCGCCCCGTGGTGGTGTTTGACGTGCTTTACCGGCTGCTGCGGCATGTCTATGGCGCCGAGCATGTCACCTATGTGCGCAACTTCACCGATGTGGATGACAAGATCAACGCCACGGCCCTTGCGCGGCAGATGGCCGGGGCGCATGGCACGCTTGAGGATCTGATCCATCAGCGCACCGAGGAAACCATCCAGTGGTATCACGACGACATGGATGCCTTGGGCGCGCTGCGTCCGAACCATGAACCGCGCGCAACGGAATATATCGGGCCGATGGTGGCGATGATTGCCGACCTGATCGCCAAGGGGCATGCCTATGCGGTGCAGGGCCATGTGCTGTTCCGTGTACGGTCGTACAAGGACTATGGTGCGCTGTCGGGCCGGTCCGTCGATGACATGATCGCAGGTGCCCGGGTCGAGGTATCGCCCTTCAAGGAAGACCCGATGGATTTCGTGCTGTGGAAGCCGTCCTCGGGGGATGAACCGGGTTGGGACAGCCCGTGGGGCCGGGGGCGTCCGGGCTGGCATATCGAATGCAGCGCGATGAGTTAC
>CAZCFC010000084.1:0-10723 GCA_964497815.1 uncultured Cypionkella sp. | reverse complement strand
AGCTGCGGCAATTGCTTTGTAGTGTTCAGGCAAAATCGGCTGTCCAATCTGAACGGTGGCATGGATGGCACGCGCCGTCGGCGGATCGCTGTGCAAGGGCACCCCCGCCAAAGCGGCCCTCTCGCGAATGCGAGCCGCAACTTCATCCACTCCCTTGGCCACACAGATCGGTGCCCCCCGCCCTTTGCGGTTCCAACGCAGTGCAACGGCAAAATGAGTCGGGTTGACCACCACGACATCAGCCTTCGCCACATCTTGCAGCATGCGGTTGGTGGCAATTTCTTGCCCCCGCTGCCGGCGCTGCATCTTTACATGGGGGTCGCCTTCCTGGTCTTTGCCCTCGTCGACCATTTCCTGGCGTGACATTCGGTTCCGGCGCAAATGCTGTGCACGCTGCCACACGTAGTCGACCGACCCAAAGGCGGTGACGATCAACAGCACCAACAGCAGAAAATCGAGCAAAAGCTGCAACATCAGAACGGTGCTTATGGCAGGAGCAAGGGTCAGGCTGTCCAGAATCTGCGGGGCACGGTCGGCCAAAAACAAACCCAAGGCGGTTGATACAACCAGCATCTTGACCATGCTCTTGCCAAATTCAAACAGTCCCTCGCGCCCGAATTTCTGTTTGGCAGTCGCAATTGGTGACAGACGTGACCATTTCATTTCAAGCTTTTCAGGAGCAACGACAAAAGCCTTCTGGGCAATAATGGCCAGAATCACTGCCGCCATGGGCAAGACGAACAACGGTGCGGCCACAATCGCATAGGCCGCCGCGATGCCACCAACTGGCGCAGTGCCCTGCTTCATGATCAGAGGCGCAATTTGATCGGCCTGATCCAGCAGCACCATACCTGCCTTGCCAAACCCATCCAGAAGCTGGGCACCACCGATCAACCCAACCAACAGCAAGCCAGCATAACCTGCCGCCGACATAAGGTCGGTGGATTTTACCACCTCTCCTCGTTTACGCGCATCATCCAGCCGCTTTTGCGAAGCTTCGTGTTGCTTGTCGTCATCATCCTCGCTCATGGGATGGCCTGGAACGGCGCAGAGAGGAAGTTTTGCAGCGCAGTTGACCAAAACACCAAAGCCGGCGGCGCAATCACAGCCATCAACGCCAATGCTCCGGCTGTCAGGGCCGGTGCACCGACAAAAGACACCATCAGCGCAGGCATGGCCCGGTTGATCACACCCAGCGCCACATTGTACAAAAGTGCGGCTATGGTGAAGGGCGTTGCCAACATGAAACCCAGGCTGAACGCGCGCGAAACCTGATCCAGACCCCAATCCGCCATATCGCTTGCGCCCGGAAACGTGCCAGCGGGAAGCATCTGATAGGACAGGATCAAATATTCGGCGATACGAACGTGCAACCCCAGGGCGACGGCCAAAGCAAGTCCAGCCATGACCAACAGGTTGGAAATCGCAGGTTGGGGTTCTGGTCCTGCGCCGCCGAACAATTGGGCAAGACTGGTCGCTTGCGCCATCATCGCGCCTGCAATTTGAAGCGCCAAGACAAACATGCGCAAAGACAGACCCAAAACGATGCCCACCACAACTTCGACCGCACAGGGAAGCAAGACCCCTGCCGCTGGATCCGGCAACGGCCCTACGGCAGGAGCGACCACCGCCGTGAAGGCCAATGCCAGAACGACACGCAGGCGTTGTGGCACAGATTGTTCACCGAAAACTGGCAAAGAGGCCATTGCCGCCCCTACCCTTAGGAATACCAACCAAGCCAACCACAACATATTGGCGCTCATTCCAGAAAGCTCGGTTAATAGGGGAAGCAGATCATTCATCCGGGCACAACACCGACCATCGCTGGGCGGGCCTCTAGCCCGATTTCTTCGTAGGACAGGACGGGGGCGGATAGGCCTTTCGCCCCCAGAACCGTACGCAAGAACCGCCGCCGAAGGGTTGACGTGACCAGAGCCGGATAGGTGCCGGATTCAGCCGCGCGATTCAATCGATCAGCAATCGCGTTGGCCAGACGACTGAATTGGTCAGGCGGCAAAGCCACGTCGCGCAGCCCGCGTTCACCCTCTATTTGATACATGGTGAAGGTCTTTTCCCAGTCGGGGGCAAGTTGGATCAAGGGGATAGTGCCGTCTTCGCGCTTCAATTCGGCCACCAACTGAAAGCCAAGTCGTTGACGCACGTGTTCGCAAACCGCCTCTGGCGCACCCAATGATCGCGCCTCGGCCACGGCCTCAAGTATCAGAGGCAAATTCCGGATCGAAACACGTTCCTCCAACAGCAGGCGCAGGACTGTCAGCAACAGATCAACAGGCACCTTTTCTGGCACCAATTCATCCAATAGGCGCCGATTGGACTCGGCGCGCGCCGGGTCGGAAAGATTGGTGAATTCCTCCATCAGACGGCGC
Organism: uncultured Cypionkella sp.; assembly: GCA_964497815.1. Lineage (GTDB taxonomy): Bacteria > Pseudomonadota > Alphaproteobacteria > Rhodobacterales > Rhodobacteraceae > Cypionkella. The sequence continues at coordinate 8,336 of CAZCFC010000084.1, read as the reverse complement.
AACCCACGCAGCGAGAGCAGCCGCGCCAGATTGCCACGGATCACTTCCAGCAAATGGGTGGCCAAAACCTCGGCCGGGGAAACCACTGTCAAACCCATCAGAACGGCATCCTCTTGGTGATCCGGACGTATCCAACGCGCCGGCGCACCGTAGACGGGTTCGCGCACATCTTGCCCGTCGGGGGCAACAATGCCTTCGGCCAACAGCGCAAGAACACGATCCGGAACCAACCGGTCCCGCACACGCTCTACCCCCTGAAGGCGAATACGATAGGTCCCAGAAGGCAGGCTGGCTTCATCCGTCAGGCGCATTTCCGGAAGGATCAATCCGTAGACCGAGGCCACATGACTGCGCATATTGGAGAGGCGGACATCAAGCCCCGTCGCCGGATCAAGGACCATCCCTACGAGATTTGGCGCAAATTCAATGTGAATCTCATCGAAATCCAACACATCGCCCATTTGCTTTTTGCGCGGCGCTTCAGGTTCCGGCTGTGCGGCAATGGCGTCAACGCGGTTCTGTTTGACCATCCGCCATGATAACCATCCAAGGCCCCCACCGGCCAAGATAAACGGCACAAACGGCATGCCTGGGACCAAAGCAAACAGGCTCATCAGAACGGCAACGGTACCCAAAGCGCCTGGATAGCGGCCAAGCTGGGCGAAAAAGGATACATCCGCCGCCCCTTTGCTGCCGCCGCGGGACAAAAGCAAAGCTGCAGCAACGGAAATCACAACAGCGGGAATTTGGCTGACCAGACCGTCGCCTACCGTCAAGATGGCGTATGTTTCAAAAGCCTGCCCGACGGGCATCCCATGAACCGCAACCCCGACCACCAGCCCCATCACAATATTGAGGCCAGTGATCAGCAAGCCTGCCACGGCATCGCCTTTGACAAATTTGGATGCGCCATCAAGCGAGCCGAAAAATGTCGTTTCCGCCAACTCTACTTCGCGTCGCCGCTTGGCTTCGGCGTGGTCAATGGCACCGGCGGCCATATCGGCATCAATCGCCAGCTGTTTGCCCGGCATTCCATCCAAGGCAAAGCGGGCACTTACCTCGGCCATTCGCCCGGCACCTTTGGTAATTACAACAAAGTTCACGATCAGGAGTACGCAAAAAATCACGACGCCCAACAGCAAATTGCCGCCCATGATAAATTCGGCAAACCCTTCGATCACATGACCTGCGGCATCCGTTCCAGTGTGACCCTGCCCAATAATCAGCTTGGTAGATGAAATGTTGAGGGATAGCCTTAACATAAGCGATGCCAACAAGATCGTCGGGAAGGCCGAAAAGTCCAATGGCCGCTCGATGAACAAAGTGACCGTCAACATCAGAATGGCCAAGGCGAAAGACAAAGCCAAGCCAAGATCCAATGCCCAGGCCGGCATCGGCAGAACCATCATGACAATCACTGTCATCAGGGCCAATGCCAGTAGAATTGTTGGCTGAAAGATTGCCGCCGCCGTCAATTTCATATTTGGCATATCATTGCCCTCCAAATAGAGGTTCCGCTCCCTGCAAAATGGGTACCAAGGACGCACCAGATGACGCGGCACCTTCTTGAAGCAGGGGAAAGCGATTCTCCCGCTCGTTTACTGCAACTTCAATTGGCAAGTATTCGGCAACGAATGAATTTCCGGCATCCAGATCCCCCAAGACTGTTTCCACCTTTTGCAGATAGGCCTCGGCCTTTTCGGGCGTGCGCGAATGATAGGCGGCGACGGCACCAGCCCAGCCGCCTTCATCGGTATAAAGTTCGGTCAGAAATTGTGCGGCATAGCTTGCATTGGCCTGTGGATCGAAAACGGCATCCAGCGATGAAAATTCGGCCCCATGCCAGCGCAGATTTATTTGGAAACAACCAACATCGAAGTTCTCTTGGCCCAAGGCCAATTGATTGTCCGCGAACGAAATGGCTTCGCTTGCATCAGAAAACCAGTAGCCTTCTCCCGCCAGATTGATGGCCCAAGGCCAAGGCAGCAATTGCCCTTTCGACCCGCGCCCCGTTTCGACCCGGGTTATGGCAAGCAACACCTCAACTGGGACAGCGGTTTCTGAGGCCGCCTGACGCGCCGCCTGATCACAAAGGCCCGCAGGGTCTTGACCAAGCGCGTTACCAAGATTGGCCCCCGAAATCAGGGTCAACGCACCAATTAGCATGGCGTGATATTGCACGGTTTTCGTCATGGGTTTCACCGCCTGATCCAACGCTTCTGCGTTCACAAGAACAGGCTAATGTGGAATACTTTCGAAAGTGTAAGCGATTGGAAGATTATGGTGTTGGCTTAGTCGGGCCATGTACTGTTGCCAACAAATTCATGACGGCTGAACGGGTGTCGACGCTATATTGCGCCAATTGATGGCCACGCGCCAAAGGCTCCAGCGGGGCTTCTGTCTTCAGATCAGCAAGCGTCGTTATCACTGGCGACCAGCCCGCTACCTCCATCTCAGCCAATTGCTCCCAGTTCCGCCCCTTTGAAAGGGCCAAACGTTGCCCCTCAGCATCGCCTGCTGCCTCATAGGCCTGGGCCTCACCTTGGTCACGAAGCATGCGCATCGCTTCGGCACGCAAGGCAGGCGTGCTCTCAGTGTTTGAACCGGCCAGAACAGACAATGCAGACCGCGCATCATGGCGCGCCAGATGCACCCGCGCCTGCAGGTCGGCATTGTCAGTTTGGCCAAGCCAAAGCTGCGCCGGCACAGCCAGACCGAAACCTAACAAGCGTTCAGCGAGCAGCGCCGCGGTGTCGGGGGCAACCTGCGGGCGCGTCTGATCTGTTGCCAAAACCGCATGGGCCAGCACGGCATCATCAATCCCGATTCTGGCCAAGAGCCGCCAGACATCTGGTTCGGCCTCCGGTGATTGGGGCAAACCAGCAAAAGCGGCCGCAAAATCACCAGACGCCGCCTGCGCGAGGACAAGCGCATTTCGAAGATCAGGTTCTGCCGTACCACCTGCTTGTTCAGTCAAAATCGATTCCAGCGCGACCACATGCGCAGACTCAATGGGCAAATCCTGCGCAACACGTGCCGCAACCAACGCAACCAACGCCGCCGGCGTGCCCGGCCCAGAATCAGCCAGTATTATGTCAAGACGAAGCTCCGCCCCCGCGGCATTGCCATTTGTCATTTCAATCTCGGCTTCCAGCAAAGCGACACCCGGTCCGGCATTGCCCGGCGCACGCAAGATAGCATTGCGGATCGCACCCGCAGTTTCGGCGTCGTCCAAGTCGAAAAACCGATCTGCCAAACGTGGACCGAGGTGACGACGCAGAGCAAGCGGCAGTGCCGAAAACGCCAGCAAAACGGCATCTCTATCTACGGCATCTCCCTTTTTGGGTGGGGGTAAGGCCAACATCGACCACAGTGCGGCGGGCGTGCCACAAGCTGATTGGCCCAAAAATGCTGGGCCGGTATCGGGTTCGTCATCCAATATACTGGCCAAGCTTGACCAAAGTTGCGCATCGGGCAGGTCGGCCGGGAAAGCGCGCAAAAGCTGCCGCGCCTCAGCACCAAAACCAAGGAAAAGCTGAAATTTTACGGCGCGTTCAAGCGCCACAGCATCAGGCTTGTCAAACTCCCCGATCAAACCCGCCATTGCGCCGGAAAATTGTTCAGACACAGGGGCATCGCTGCCCCAACTGGCGATGTCCAATGATTCGGCATCGGTGCAGACTTCACCCTTTCCTCCCAAACTTGTATGATCAGGTTGCCCGGTTCCAACCGTCAAACCCGGCAATTCACCCAATCCGATGCGGACGGCAGGAAGCTGCAGATGTGATTCGTTGGTCACTGGTGGCAAATCTGGAAGAGCCAGATCAACAACACCCTGTGTCGCCCCCTTGCTGAGTTGTCGCAACAATGACTCACGCAGGGGTTCAAGTGCCGGATCACTTGTCAGTGCTGGCGGTGGGCCGCTCTGAGTCATTTGCGGCAGATCGTCTGCCGCAATATCAGTCCAGACATAGGATGTCGGACCCGCGCCTGGGCGCTGCCGTGGCCTGGGTGTCGGTTTTTCGGCCAGAGCGGGTGGCTTGGTACCATCCAACGTCTGTTCAAACGATGACCCTTTCGGAGGAGCACCATCGCGCAAATCAATGACCACAATTCCGGGACGAAATTCAAACGGGATAGCGTGACAGGCGCAAGCAATGCCAATCCGCAAAGACATGGCGGCTGGATCAACCCAAATTGCAGCCAGCCGTCCTTTGCCAATCAAGGCGAAAACTTCGGTCAGGTCATAGCGCGGCGAGGCACTGTTCAACCGCAACTCATATCCGTCAAGAGTCCGACCTACATTCCAATCCACCGGTGCGCCAAAATCCAACACCAAACGTGTGAAACCTTCATGTTCACCCGATTTCACCATGACCGGAGCAGCAAGCGCAAAGCTGGACCATGCCAGCCAAATCACCAATACCAGCCGAATCATGCAGCCTCCTGCTTTAGCAAGCGAAGCGCCTCTTCAATGTCCGCAAAGCTGGGCCGGACATGATGTGGGGTGTTCTGACGACCCACTTCGATGCAGATATTAGGGGCGTGACGGTGCAAGTTGGCGACCAGAACCTCACGCACCAGTTGATAAAAATGGCCATCATCTTCAACCACGGTTTTCACGCGCGCGGCAAACGGACCCATGATGCCGTAGGCAAGGAAAACGCCCAAAAACGTGCCCACAAGGGCGCTGCCGATCATCGCACCCAGGATTTCAGGGGGCTGATCAAGTGACCCCATGGTCTTGATCACGCCCAGAACCGCCGCCACGATGCCGAGCGCTGGCAAAGCATCTGCCATGGATTGCAGGGCATGGCTGGAATGCAGGGCGTGCGCCAAGGCTGCTTCAACCCGCTTGTCCAGCACTTCTTCGACCTGGTGCGGGTCGTCATAATTCATCGAAGCGGCCCGCATCGTGTCGGCGATCAGTTCAACCGTTTCATGGTCATGCTGAATCTTCGGATACCTGCCAAAAATTGCAGAGTCATGCGGGTTTTCGATATGCTCTTCCAACCCGACCGGATTGGCCCGAGCCAAACGAATAAGTTCGAACAAAAGACAAAGCAGATCACGGTAATCGCCCGGCTTCCATTTTGGCCCTTTGAAGACCTTTGCGGTGTCTTTGGCGGTGTGTTTGACCGCCGCCATATCGTTTGACACCAGAAACGCACCTACTGCAGCGCCGCCGATCATGATCATCTCAAATGGAAGGGCGTGGATGATCGGTTCAAGATTGCCTCCGTGCAGGATAAATCCACCAAACACCATAACAAGGATAACGACGATACCTACGATGCCAAACATGGGAATCCCTATTGAATGTTCTGCGCCCATCCTCGCAGGGCGAAGTTAAGAAAGCCTGACCCTACTTTGTCGGCGCCAGGGCATTTCGCCCGGCGATCAGAACAGAGATCGAATAGGCCTGTTCTGGCGTCATACCGGCCATCACAGCGGCGGCAGCTTCGGGACGCATGCGGCCCAGAAATCCTGCGGCGAATTCTGGGGCCATGGCTGCGAAGACTTTGGCAGAATCGGCAGGTTTCATAGCCTCATAAACAGCGGTCAAACGACCCAGGTCTTCCTCGGCGGCACCATCTGCGATGGACAGGGTTTTCTTCAACTCTGCCTCGGCGCTTTCCAGTTCCGCCATTCGCCTCGAAATGGCCTCCTCGGCCAAGGCCAAAGCAGCCAGCCGATCCTCAAGCGCGACCTCTTGCGCACGCACTTCGGACTCGCGGGTTTGCAGGGCCATGGCCAAGGCCGCAGGCGGCTTGGGGCAGGACTGCGGCTCAATCGGTTCAACTGGAGACGGTTCAGTCGAATTTGCCATAGCGGCACCCAGATCCGCGCCAATCCGCAGCGCCCCAGAGGATGCCAAAAACAAAGCCAGGATTACCAGGGCCCCACGTCCTGCCCGCCGCTTCATTCTGCGGCCTCAAGATCAATGCGTGCCCCGCGGCGCCTGACAAAGCGCAAGCGGCGCTCTGCCTCAGTTTGCTCTGGCTCCGCCGTTGGGTCTGGCAGATCATGCATCGCCGCCACCAGAAGCTCTAGCCTTGCAGCGACGCCTTCGGCCCGCGCAGTCAGCGCATGAAGGCCGTCGGCCGATCCACTTGCCGCCGTACGCGCGTTTTCAAGCGCGCGAGTCATGTCATCGACTTGCACCGAAAGCACGGCAATCGCCCCACCCATTCCACTTTCCAACGTGGTGAATTTCTTCAGCCGCCCGGACAGCACATAGCAGTAAATGGCAGCCCCGAATGAGCCGGCAACAAGCAAAATATCGGCGATAAGGTTCATGTCTGCCCTCCGTCAATTCAAGACAAATTCGGTGACAAGAAGGTCGCGCACGCGACCCTCACCGGTCACAAGCTGAATACGCCGCAGCACCTGCGCCCGTATCCGAACCAAGGCCGCAGGATCGTCAAACTGCGCCGGATCAAGCGCGCGCAAATAGCCATTCAAGACATCAACGATTCGGGGCAAAAGCAGGGTCACATCCGCCACATGGGCGCCCGACACCTCAAGCTGCGATGCGAATCGCAGGTGACGGTTGTCCACCGCGGCCCCCAATGTGATGGTCAAGGGATCGACAGGAACAAATGCAATATCCGGCAGTGGCCCCACCTCTGCCCCGTCAGCCACGTGCTTTTCATCTGAAGCCAGAATCAGGCCAGACCAAGTGGCGTAAAACCCACCACCGCCCATCAAAAGTGCCAGAACAAGCCCTATGATCAAAGGCTTTTTCGATTTTCTTGGTGCCACATCCTGCGGCTCTTCGGCATCGGCCATGGCGACCCCCTTCATGCTTGCAAGAACGAACATAGACCAAGGGTCACTAACCGATTGTTAAGACCGTTCAGCCAAAACTGCATCATCGGGCAGAAGCCTCTGGGTTGGAGAACGCTGTGCAAAACCTGTTGCAGATATGGCAAGGGCTGGATGCCCGCAGACGGATGATCGTTCTGGGGGCCACCACTGCGATGTTCATGGCAATAATAGCCCTGTCGCAAATGGCGGGAACGCCCGGAATGTCTTTGCTTTACGCGGGTTTGAATGCGTCGGCCGCAGGCGATGTGGTGGCGGCACTGGATCAGCGCGGCGTGACATATGAGGTGCGGGGCGATTCAATTTACGTTGACGATGCTCAGCGGGACAGCTTGCGAATGACGCTGGCGGCCGAAGGTTTGCCTGCCAATGGCGGCACAGGATACGAGTTACTTGATTCGCTGTCGGGCTTTGGCACCACCTCGCAGATGTTTGATGCCGCCTACTGGCGCGCGAAAGAAGGCGAGCTGGCGCGGACAATTCTGGCAAACCCGCAAATCCGGGCCGCGCGTGTGCATATTGCGCAAGCCCCCAGCCAACCTTTTCAGCGGGATATCAAACCGCAGGCAAGCGTGACCATCACGTCGGTCGGCGGTGGGTTGCCCGCGGTGCAAGCCAAGGCGCTGCGCCATCTGATTGCCGCGTCGGTGCCTGGCATGACGCCAGAGGAAGTTGCGGTGATAGACTCAGTTTCCGGCCTGATTGCATCCGAGTCCGATCAAAGCCGGCCAGACGCCGCTGCGGAAACCCGCGCCCACGAGATCCGCGGCAATGTTGAACGCCTTCTTGCTGCCCGGGTTGGCGCAGGCAAGGCAGTCGTCGAAGTGTCGGTTGATGTTGTCACGGAAAGTGAAGCAATCACCGAGCGCAGTTTTGATCCGCAAGGCCGGGTTGCAATTTCCACGGATACCAATTCCAGAACGGGCAGCAACTCGCAGCCCTCAGGCGATGTAACCGTCGCCTCGAACCTGCCCGCAGGCGATGCAGGCAGTGGTGGGGCAGGGAAAAGCGAGACTTCAGAGACACGCGAACAAGTCAATTATGAAGTATCTGAAACGAAAAGAGAAATTGTCAAAGTGCCTGGATCGGTGCGCAAGATTTCCGTAGCCGTTCTGGTCGATGGGCAAGAGGTGACGGCGGCAGACGGTACGGTATCGGTCCAGCCGCGCCCGGACGACGAGCTTGCAATCCTGCGCGAGCTGGTCGCCTCGGCTGTAGGGCTGGACGAGGCGCGCGGCGATGTTCTGACCCTGCGGTCACTGACGTTTCAACCGGTGCCTTTGGCGGGCGAATTCGCCGAAGCCGGGATGTTCAGCGGGCTTGGCAAACTTGATCTGATGACGCTGATCCAGACGGCCGTGCTGGCGTTGGTGGCCTTGGTTCTGGGACTTTTCGTTATTCGTCCCATGGTCGCAGGATCATCACGACGCTCTGCCCTACCTGCGCCAGACCCCCTTTTGGCTTTGCCGGCTTTCTCAAAACCTGACCCAGAGCAACGCGTTTTGACG
>CAZCFC010000083.1:7816-10742 GCA_964497815.1 uncultured Cypionkella sp. | reverse complement strand
GGGTTGTAGGTGACCGCCAGCAGCACGAAAGCCCCGATGCAGCGGAATAGAATGCCCATGTTCGCCCCCTTGTTTTGCCTTTGGTCGCGCATCTGCGGCCGCCTGTCCAGTGCGGCACGCGATTTAGCGGTTTCGCAAGCCGTCATGTGTCGCTATAGGTCGCACGGTTTTTCCAGAACGCGAAGGATATGCCATGGCCAATGTTGTCGTCGTCGGTGCCCAGTGGGGTGACGAGGGGAAGGGGAAGATCGTCGATTGGCTGTCCGAACGGGCAGACGTGATCGCGCGCTTTCAGGGCGGCCACAATGCCGGGCACACCTTGGTCATTGATGGCAAGGTTTACAAACTGTCGTTGTTGCCCAGTGGGATTGTGCGCGGTGGCAAGTTGTCGGTCATCGGCAACGGTGTGGTGCTGGACCCCTGGCATCTGATCGTGGAGATCGACAAGCTGCGCGGGCAGGGGGTCGAGATTTCCCCCGAGAACCTGATGATCGCAGAAAACGCGCCGCTGATTCTGCCGATCCATGGCGAATTGGACCGGGCGCGCGAAGGGCAGACCGCTGTGGCCAAGATCGGCACCACCGGGCGCGGCATCGGCCCAGCCTACGAAGACAAGGTCGGCCGTCGCGCCATACGCGTCGCCGATCTGGCCGACGAAACCACCCTTGAGGCGCGGGTGGACCGGCTGATGGGCCACCATGACGCCTTGCGCCGGGGGCTGGGGATCGCACCGATTGACCGGGCGGCTTTGCTGGATGCCTTGCGCGCGATTGCGCCGCAGGTCCTGCCCTATGCCAAACCGGTGTGGAAAGTGCTGAACGAGGCCCGTCGTGCCGGCACGCGCATTCTGTTTGAAGGCGCGCAGGGGGCTTTGCTGGACATTGATTTCGGCACCTATCCCTTCGTGACCTCTTCGAACGTCATCGCCGGGCAGGCGGCCACGGGCACCGGGCTTGGCCCGAATGCGATTGATTTCGTGCTGGGTATCGTCAAGGCCTATACCACCCGCGTGGGTGAAGGCCCGTTCCCGGCCGAATTGTTCGACGCCGATGGCGAGCGTCTGGGCGAGCGCGGCCACGAGTTTGGCACCGTGACCGGGCGCAAGCGCCGGTGCGGCTGGTTTGATGCCGTGCTGGTGCGCCAGACCTGCGCCACAAGCGGCGTGTCGGGCATCGCACTGACCAAACTGGACGTGCTGGACGGGTTCAAGACGCTGAAAATCTGCGTGGGCTATGATCTGGACGGGGTGCGGCTTGACTATCTGCCCACCGCCGCCGATCAACAGGCCCGCTGCAAGCCGATCTATGAGGAAATGGAAGGCTGGTCCGAAAACACCGCCGGCGCGCGGTCCTGGGCCGATCTGCCGGGGGCTGCGGTCAAATACGTGCGCCGCATCGAAGAGTTGATTCAATGCCCGGTCGCCCTACTTTCCACCAGTCCCGAACGCGATGACACCATCCTTGTCACCGACCCCTTCGCGGATTGATCCACAGCCGGAGGTGCCGATGTCCCTGTCTTACAAAGCCCGCAAGCGATGGTCGTTGTTCGTGCTTTTGGTGGTGATGCCGGCCTATGTCGTGCTGGCGGTCAGCCTGATGAACTCGATCGCGCGCCTGCCACTGTGGGCCGAGGTTCCGGCCTATGTCCTGTTGGGCGTGGGCTGGATCTTGCCGTTCAAGCGGGTGTTCATCGGGGTCGGTCAGCCTGACCCCGATGCGCCCGACAACACCTGAAAGCCGGGCAACACGTGAGGCCGGGCAAGAATTGAAACAGGCGGGCCGTTTGCACGGCTCCGCCTGTTCGCAAGGGTTCAAGTGGCAGCCTTGACCCTGATCTGATAATCCGATCAGCTTGCGCTGCGCATCGCCTCGGCCATCAGCGGCGAGCGATCTGTAACAGCGAATTGCCCGTGTTTGATCTTGGTGATCCGGCCCTGCCGCATCAGCGTACCGAACACCCGCAAACCGTCTTCGCGGCTAAAGCTGGCGGCTTCGGGAAGGGTTGCCAATTGGCTCAGCACCATTGGACGGCTGAATTGCGGACGCCCCAGCACCTGGGCGCAATAGACGGCGGCTGCTTCCAGCATGTCGGGCAGTTCGACAGCCCCAAGGCGTTCCGCAAAATCGCCAAAGCTTTCCGCATCTGCGAACAGGTTGGCAGCGCTGGCCGCTTCGGCCTCAAACTCGGTATCATCCTCCAGATCGTCGTCCTGACCGCCAAAGATGGTGTCGGCGGACTTGGCCGTGGCGGTCATCGCCGAAATCCGACGCGGGCGCACCGGGGCCACAACGCGCGGGGCGTCAGTGGGCTGGGCTGGGGTGCGGTCAATCCGCTGCGCCGACACCAGCACCAAGGGTGAGGGGCGATCGGCTGGGGCGGTTTCTGTCTGACGGGGGCGCACCACGCTTTCCAGATCATGGCGATAGGCGTCCTGACGGTCGGGCTTGGCCTGTTGCGGCGCCACCTGACGGTCGGCTTCGGTTGCGGCGACGGCGGCTTTCAGATGGGCAATGGCGGATTGGCGACGTTTGATTTCGGCGCCGTCCATCACGGTGTTGGTTTGGGCCATCAGGCGGCTGACGGCCTCGTCCGCGCCATCTGCTTCGATACGCTTGCGCGGTTCGGCTGGGGTTTCAATGGGTTGGGCCGCGGTCTGGGCAGGCTGACGGTCTGTGAAGCCGGGCACGGCCGAGGCGGGCACGTCTGAGGCGGGCACGGCTGACACGGGCACGTCTGACGCGGGCGCAACCGGGATGGTGCGAACCGGACGGTTCGGGCGCACGACCGGCGGCTGTGACGCGGTGTCCAGCAGGGCCGCCGTCAATGACGCATCGTCGAAGTCGGGTACAGGGGTTTCTGGCGCAATCGGCGCAAGTTCTGCTTCCAGCGCGGCAAGTTCAGCCTGCAGCGCGGCTTCGGCCTCGGG
>CAZCFC010000083.1:0-7716 GCA_964497815.1 uncultured Cypionkella sp. | reverse complement strand
GGGGCCTTCAACTTCGGGTGCGGCAACCGGAACCGGAGCATCGGCGCGGCGTATCTTGATCACGCGCGCCCGTGCCCGCTGCAAGCGACCGGGTTCCGCAACTGGTTCATCAGCGCCGTCAATGTCGGCGGCGACGGCGCGGTCCTGTGCCGCTGCGGCTTCGGCCAATGCGGCGGCTTCGGTCAACGCTTCGGCCAAGGCTTTGGCCTGTGCATCTGCTTCGGCCAGCGCTGCGGCTTTGGCGGCTGCATTTGCTTCGGCGCCGTCCTGATCGTCGTCAAGGAGTTCCTGATCGTCAGGGTCGATCAGTGACCCCAAAGAGGCCAGCAAGGCATCGTCAGCCTCTTGGGTGTCGGCCTCTTGGGTGTCAGCCTCTTGGGGGTCGACAGCGTCGGCCTTGACCGATGCTGCGTCAAGCACTGCCATTTCCGCCACCGTCTTGATGGCCGCGGCATTAGCCAAAGCGGCGAAATCATCGAAATCATCGCTTGGATCGGGTTGGGTGGGCAGGTCAATGTCGGCAAGGTCGGCCGCCAGATCGAAGTCTGCCTCATCCTCGGGGTGCCAATCGGCAGTCTCGTTGGCTTGCGGTTCATCGGCCGCCCGGATCGGTGCCGTGATTTCGGCCGCGATCAATTCATCCAAAGCAACATCGGCCAGATCGCCGGGCAAGGGGCCCCCGGCAAGATTGGCGATCAGATCTTCGGCGTCCTGATCTTCGTGATAGCTGTCTGCGCTGGCCACAGGCAAAGCGGCCAAGGGCGCGGCTGTGCCCCGCAGTTTTGACAGCCGGGCGGCCACACTGACGCCGGAAATCGCCGCATCGTCCAAGGTTGGGTGCAGGATGGGCGTTGGATGCAAGGTGGGGGCGGGCAAAGCGTCCACTGTCCCCGGCGTTGCCATCGCATCGCCTGTGCGCAGAATCACACCGTTGTCTTGAATTTTTGCTTCGACCCGGCGCTGAATTTCGCGCTCGGCAATGCGGTGAAGCATGGCGGCGTCTGGCGTTGGCGGTTCGGCCCCGAAATAGCGATCTTCGGCGGCCAGATCGCGAAAATACTCCGCAATCGCCTTCATCGTATTGAACGGTTCGTCGAACCCCTCCAAAGTACAGGAGAAAGTGCCGTATGATACCGTTAGGATTTTACTCGCACCGATCATCGGATGCTCGCCTCTTGACTGCTACACTGACACAATCTGCACTTGGGTCTGTTCGAATCCATGGACAAAACAGGGTAATTTGAAGGATTGATTGTGTTCCCGCCTTGGCCGTTTGCCGCAATTGGAAGAACAGTATCCGCGTGAATCAGGTGATTGTCGAATCTTTGGAGGGGGTCACGCTGTGCGGTGGCGGACCTTTTGGCGCGGCAGCGCTGCGACGGGCGCTTCGGTTTGCCCCTGTAATCGTTGGGGCGGACGGGGGGGCGGACCGGCTTTTGGCCATGGGCGTCGAACCGCAGGCGGTGATCGGGGATTTCGATTCGATCTCGGATGCCGCGCGGGTGCGCCTTGCGGGCCGGCTGTTTCCGATTGCGGAACAAGAGACGACCGATTTTGACAAGGCGCTGCGGTCGATCCATGCTCCGTTTGTGCTGGGTCTGGGATTCGCAGGGGCGCGGCTGGATCACGGGCTGGCGGTTCTGAACGCTTTGGTGCGGCAAAGCGACAAGCGCTGTCTGGTGCTGTCGCCGCAGGACGTGACCTTTCTGGCGCCGCCTGACCTTGCGTTGACGCTGCCGGTCGGCACGCGGCTGTCCTTGTTCCCCATGGGCGCGGTGGGCGGTGAAAGCGAGGGGCTGCGTTGGCCGGTCAACGGTTTGCGGTTTGCGCCAGACGGGATGATCGGCACGTCGAATGAGGTTTCAGACGCCCGGGTGCGCCTGCGCTTTGACGCGGATCGGATGCTGGTTATTCTGCCGCTGCGGCAATTGCCTGCCGTTCTGCGCGGGCTTGGGTTGCGGTGATACGCTCACGCTGGATGATGTAAAGACCCGAGGCCACGATGATGGCGATGCCCGTCCATGTCAGTGCATTGGGGAAATCGCCAAAGACAAGATAGCCGATGGCAACGGCGGTGACGATTTCCAGATAGTGCAGCGGGGCCAGGGTTGAGGCCGGCGCGTATTTCAGCGCGATGGTCATGCACAGGTGGCTGGCAGCGGCCCAGAAGCCCACACCGAACAGCCACAGCCAGACCCAGCCTTGCGGCATCACCGGGTCCAGCGTGGGGATATGGCTGCCATCCGACAGCGCCATCACGGGCAGGCAGATTGCGGCCCCCAGCACAGAGGTATGCAATTGCTGGATGACAGGGTGCATGCCGGTGGCGATGGCCTGCGTGATCAGCATGTAAAACGCAAAGGCAAACGCCGATCCCAGCGGGAACAGCGCGACAAGGCCATAGCTGGCCAGTGATGGCTGGATCACCAGCAGCGCGCCCGCAAACCCGACCAAGGATGCCACGATGCGGCGGGTACCGATGGCATTGCCGAAGATCAGCTTGCCCATCAGCAGCAGGATGAACGGTTCCACAAACACAATCGCCAGCGCGTCCGCGATCGGCATCACCTGAATGGCGGCAACAAAGCCATAAGTGGACAGGATCAACAGCAGCGCGCGCAGCGTCAACAGCCCAAGCGCCCGTGGCGTAACGGTCCAGCCCAGCCCCATGGCAAGGGCAACCGGCAACATAAGCCCGCCTTGCACGACAAAGCGGGCGCAGGTGATCTGGCCCACCGGGATGGTGGCGGTGGCAAGTTTTGATGCGGCATCCAGCAGCGGAGCCAGCACACAAAAGGCCAGCATCAGCATGATACCGGGAAGGATGCGGTCATTCGTCATCGGTCCGGGCTAACCATGCCGCAGCCTTGCGTCCATCCTGAAAGCGACAGGCGGCGGCGCTGGCTGTCGTTGATGGAAAGCCTGTAGAGGCTGGGTGCTGTGGCCAAGCGTTCTGATCCATGGGGCCGGGGAAAAGACGGGGCGTGAAGAACCGACCGATGCGCAAGGCCTTGCACAGCGGATCGAACCTTCACATCCGCCATCCGGGGCAGGTTCAGCAGTTGGGTACGTTCACCGCCAGCCCACCCAGCGAGGTTTCCTTGTACTTCTCGTGCATGTCGCGCCCGGTTTGGCGCATGGTTTCGATGCAGACGTCCAGACTGACCAGATGTTCGCCGTCACCGCGCAGCGCAAGGCTGGCCGCGGACACTGCCTTGATCGCGCCCAGACCGTTGCGTTCGATGCAAGGCACTTGCACAAGGCCGCGCACCGGATCGCAGGTCATGCCCAGATGGTGTTCCAGCGCGATTTCGGCGGCGTTTTCGACCTGCATCGGCGTGCCACCCAGCACGGCGGCAAGGGCTGCGGCGGCCATGGCGGCGGCGGACCCCACCTCGGCCTGACAGCCGCATTCCGCCCCCGAAATAGAGGCGTTGTGCTTGACCAACCCGCCGATGGCTGCCGCAGTCAGCATAAAGTCCGCCACGCGGGCGGTGGACGCCCCCGGCACGTGGTCAAGATAATAGCGCAGCACTGCCGGCACCACACCCGCCGCGCCATTGGTGGGGGCTGTCACCACCTGCCCCCCAGCGGCGTTTTCCTCATTCACCGCCATGGCGTAAAGGCTCATCCAGTCGTTGATGGTGTGCGGGGCGGTCATGTTCAGTCCGCGTTCAGCCATCAGCGCATCATGGATGCCCTTGGCGCGGCGGCGGACTTTCAGGCCGCCCGGCAGAATGCCCGTGCCCTCCATCCCGCGCGAGATGCAGGCGTTCATCACGCCCCAGACCTGCGCGATGCCTTGATCAAGTTCGGCGGCGCTGCGGAATTTCAGCTCATTCGCGCGCTTCATGGCGGCGATGGACAGGCCCGAGGATTTGGCCATGGCCAGCATTTCCTCGGCCGTTTCAAACGGATAGGGCACGTCGGCGCGGGCGCGCGATTTGCTGCCGCCCGCCTCGGCCAGTTCGCCCGCGGTCAGCACAAAGCCGCCGCCAATCGAATAATAGGTTTCCTGCAAGATCACGTCGCCCTGGGCGTCGGTCGCGCGCAAGATCATGCCATTGGCGTGGCCGGGCAGGGCGGGACCATAATCAAAGGTCAGATCCTTGGCCGGATCGAAGTGCAGCGGCGGCAGGCCCGGAACGGTGATGGTGTGGGTGGCGGTGATTGTGGCCAGCGTCGCCTCGGCCTTTTCGGCGTCATAGGTGGCGGGGCTGAACCCGGCCAACCCCAGAATGGTGGCGCGGTCGGTGGCGTGGCCGACCCCTGTAAAGGCCAACGAGCCATGCAGCGAGGCGCGCAGGCCATGAAAATGGAAGGGCGAGGCGCGCAGGGCATCCAGAAATCTGGCCGCCGCCACCATCGGCCCCATGGTGTGCGAGGACGACGGGCCGACGCCGATCTTGAACATATCAAAGACGGAAAGAAACATGGGGCGCAGTCCTAGATGGGATGGGTGAAGGGGGTGGGGCCAAGGCCTTCGTCCGCCGCGATGGTCCGGGCGGCGGGGCGTGACTCCAGACAGGTCAGGATGGCGTGCAGGGCCGGGTAGTCGCGGCTTGCGAAATAGCCGGGATGATCGGGTGGATTGCTGCCCAGCCAATGCAACAACATGGCGATGTAA
This sequence comes from uncultured Cypionkella sp., assembly GCA_964497815.1. Classification (GTDB taxonomy): domain Bacteria; phylum Pseudomonadota; class Alphaproteobacteria; order Rhodobacterales; family Rhodobacteraceae; genus Cypionkella. The sequence continues at coordinate 3,089 of CAZCFC010000083.1, read as the reverse complement.
TAGCCCAGCATGGTGGGTTTATGCGGCGACAGCCAGTCAGGTTTGTCGCGGGCCACCATGGTTTCCAGCGCCGCCAGCAGGAGCTGCATCTGCACGCGCGCATGGGTCAGCACCTGGGGGACGCAGTCGGGTCCGGCAGTGCGTTCGGGGTAGAACAGTTGCAGCAGGACAGGGTGGATGTTGCTTGAGGTGAAGAACAGCCATGTCAGAAACGGCCCCCTGTCAGGGGCATCGGGGGCGGGGGCCAGTCGGCCGGGCCGGGCGTCGCACAGGTGCAAAAGCATGGCGGCGGTTTCGAACATCGGGCCTTGTGGGGTTTCCATCGCCGGGATCTTGCCCAAAGGATGCAGCGCCAGATAGGCGGGCGACGACAGCGCCCCCGCCGCGCGGTCGATCAGACGGGCCTGATGCGGCACGTCCAGTTCGGCCAGAACCATGCGGACGACCAGCGAGGCCGTATCGGGGTAGTGGTGCAGCACATACATGCGGGGCCTCCTGTTGGCCGGGCCAGTATGGCGCAAGTAGGGGCGGGGAACAGGCAAAAACCGACGCTTTATGGCGCAGGGCGCAGGGCTGTTGGCCATGTTGGACCAAAGCCTGATGCCGTGGCCGCGGCCAAGGCTGCGCGATGCGGAGCTTTCTGGCGATCATGATCTGACCGGCCGGGCCGCGTGCAATGGGCGCAGGACTTGCCAGACGCCGCAGCAATCCCCAGCTTTGACGGCGTGCTGATCATCTTCCATCCCGGGGCGCGGCATCTGCCGCAGAGGGGGTTTCACACCCCCTGCGCCGTCTTGCGAAGGGCAAGGCGGCTTCCCCCGTGGGATATTTGGGCACAGAGGATGCAAATTTTAGGCAAGTTTTCTTGAATATCCCAGACCCGCTAGGCGAAGAAATCCCAAAGCAGCTTGAGGTTCAGCACCACGATGACGCCTGCAATCAGTACGGAAAACGCGGTCAGCCAAAGCGGGGCGGCCAGTTGTCCCATCTTGGCGCGATCTGCGGTGAACATCACCAGGGGCACCACGGCGAAGGACAGTTGCAGTGACAAAACCACCTGAGTCAGGATCAGCAGTTCGCTGGTGCCCGCCGAGCCGTAATACAGCGTCACACCCGCTGCCGGGATGATGGCGATGCTGCGGGTGATCAGGCGGCGCAGCCATGGCGCCAGCCGGATCTGCAAGAAGCCCTCCATCACCGCCTGACCTGCCAGAGTGGCGGTGACGGTGGAGTTCAGCCCGCAAGCCAGAAGGGCCACGGCAAACAGCATCGGCGCAATCCCCGCACCCAAGGTCGGGCCAAGCAGTTGATGGGCGTCGCCCAGTTCTGCCACTTCGGTGCGCCCGGTGGTGTAGAAGGCGGCGGCGGCGAGGATCAGGATCGAGGCGTTGATCAACAGCGCGAACATGAGCGCGACGGTGCTGTCGATGGTGGCATACTTCAGCGCCTGACGCTTTTCGGGCAGGCTGCTGCCATAAGCGCGGGTCTGGACGATGGCAGAGTGCAGGTACAGGTTGTGCGGCATCACGGTTGCCCCCAGAATCCCCAGCGCCAGATACAGCATTTCGGGGTTGCGGATGATCTCGACCGTGGGGGCAAAGCCGCGGATGACCTGGCCCCAATCGGGATCGGCCAGTGCGATCTGGATGCCAAAGGACAGCGTGATCACGCCCAACAAGGTGATCACGAAGGCCTCAAGCCACCGGAAGCCCTTTTTCTGCAGGTACAGGATCAGGAACACATCCAGCGCGGTGATGATCACGCCCAGTTCCAGCGGGATGCCGAACAGCAGGTTCAGGCCGATGGCGGTGCCGATCACCTCGGCGATGTCGGTGGCGATGATGGCGATTTCCGCGCCAAGCCACAGAGGGATCGACACAAATCGCGGGAAGGCATCGCGACAGGCCTGCGCCAGATCGCGCCCCGAAGCGATGGCAAGGCGCGCGCAAAGCGATTGCAGCACGATGGCCATGATGTTGGACATCAGCGCCACCACCAAAAGCGTGTAGCCGAATTTGGAGCCGCCCGCGATCGAGGTGGCCCAGTTTCCGGGGTCCATATAGCCCACGGCGACCATATAGCCCGGCCCGACAAAGGCCAGAAACCGCCGCCACGATCCTGTGGGCAGTTTCACCGTGCGGTTCACATCCGACAGCGCGGCTTCGCCTCTGTCAGCGCGCCAGTCGCGGCCATGAAGGGAAAAGATGCCGTTGGGGGTGGGGCGGGACATGGTGGCTTTCTGAAAATGAGAATTATTCGCAATTTAGGTTGGTGGCAGAATCTGTCAAGGGGGCAGTTTGTGCATGCACGGCCTGCGGCAGCGGCTTTTGCGGCAGCATTTTTTGCGCGCGTTGGGGCATTTGCGGGCGTGTGAGGGCCGGTTTCAGGCCACTGTCTTGGCCCCTGCTTCTGTCAGTGCTTTGCAAATCGCCTCTCGCCCCTGTGGTGCGCTTTGCCTATAAAGCGGGGCAAATGGATAGGAGATTGCCATGGCCGCCGAATTGTCCCCCATCGACAAAGCCAAATTCGTGGCCGCCAAGCGTGCGGTCAGTTTCGTGGAAAACGGGATGAAGGTGGGGTTGGGCACCGGATCGACCGCCGCGTGGATGGTGCGCTGTCTGGGCGAGCGGGTGCGCGAAGAGGGGCTGAAGATTGTGGGCGTGCCCACCAGCACCCGCACGGCGGAACTGGCGCGGCAGGTGGGCATCCACGTCACCTCGCTGGACGAGGCGAAGTGGTTGGACGTGACCATCGACGGCGCCGATGAATTTGACCAGAACCTTGCGCTGATCAAGGGCGGCGGCGCGGCGCTGTTGCAGGAAAAGATCGTGGCGACGGCGTCTGATCTGATGATCGTGATCGCGGATGCGGCCAAGGAAGTGCAGCAGTTGGGCGCGTTTCCGCTGCCGATCGAGGTGATCCCGTTTGGCTGGCAGACCTCGAAGGCGCTGGTCGAGGAAATGCTGGTGTCGATGGACGTTCTGGCCCGCGATGTGACCCTGCGGATGAACGGCGAGCGGCCTTTGGTGACGGACGAGTCCAACTACATCCTTGATCTGCATCTGAAGCGCATCGGCAATCCGCGCCAG
>CAZCFC010000082.1:0-10979 GCA_964497815.1 uncultured Cypionkella sp. | reverse complement strand
CTTGCCGCGCCCGGTCATCGCCCCCGCCGCCCACTGCCCGTCATAGGCCGAGCCATCTGGGTAGGTAATCTTGCCCCGGCCATCTGGTTGATCTGCCTTGAAATTCCCCTCGTAGACCGAGCCATCGGCATAGACCATCCGGCCCGCCCCCTGCATCAGTCCTGCGGCCCATGCGCCGGTATAGGTGCTGCCGTCCTTGGCGGTGAACCCCCCCGTGCCGTCGCGCTTGTCCGCCTTGAAGCCGCCCTGAAAACGGTCGCCGTTGGCATAGACAACCGCGCCCTGTCCTTGCCGCAGACCTTCGACAAAGGGCCCCTCGTACACGTCGCCATTGGGTTGCGTCAGCTTGCCCAGGCCGTTGATCTGCCCCGCCTGCCACGCGCCGACATAGGTCAACCCGTCGGGCATGGTCAGCGTGCCTTTGCCCGACCGCTCACCCTTGATCCAGCTGCCGTCATACACCGCGCCATCGGGATAGGTGTGCCTGCCCGCGCCTTCTTTCAGACCCTTGGCCCAGCCGCCCTCATAGCGATTGCCCGACCGGTCGGTTGCAACGCCGGTGCCATGCCGCTCACCTTCCAGAAAGGCACCGTCATAAACGTCGCCATCGGCACTGTTGGCACGGCCCATGCCCGTGATCTGACCCGCCAGCCAATCACCCTCATAGGTGCCCCCATCGGCATAAGTGATCTTGCCCTTGCCATCTGGCACGCCCTTGACAAAAGCCCCCACGTAAACCGAGCCGTTCGGATACCGTGCCGTGCCCGCGCCCTGAATAACCCCCGCAACCCAGGTGCCGCTGTACTCAAAGCCGTTGGTCAGCCGATAGGTGCCGGTGCCATCCTGCAAGCCGTCCTTGAAGGTGCCTTCATAGACCGCGCCGTTTTCGTACTTCTTGGTGATGACCTCGCCCTCGGCCTGCGCCCATGCGGCACCTGCCCCCGCCAAAAGCATCAGCACCACCGCCCCGATCCGCATTATTCCGGCCTGCTGCATCGCGTTCCACCCAATTGTCCGGGTGCCACCCTAGCCCCCCCGGCCCCGCCCTGACAAGTCGCAGGTCGGGCTTTGGCTTTCCCTTGCCGGTGAACCCGCTATAAACGGGGAAACACCGAACCGGAGCCGCCCCATGGCCGAACGCTTTCGCCTGACCCTTGCGCAATTGAACCCCACGCTGGGGGCCATCGCCGCCAATGCCGCCCTGGCGCTGGATGCATGGCAACAGGGCCGCGCGGCTGGGGCGCAGATGGTGGCGCTGACCGAGATGTTCATCACCGGCTATCAGACGCAGGATCTGGTGCAAAAGCCCGCCTTCACCACCCATGCCATGCGGGCGATTGCCGATCTTGCGGCGCAGATCATTGACGGTCCTGCCCTGGGGATCGGCGGCCCGCATGTGAAGGATGGCAAGCTTTACAACGCCTATTACATCTTGCAGGACGGCAAGATCGCCGCCACCATCCTCAAGCATGATCTGCCCAATGACGGCGTGTTTGACGAAAAGCGCCTCTTCGCCGCAGCCCCGCCGCAAGGGCCCTACCGCATCGGCCCGCTGCGCATCGGCAGCCCGATATGTGAGGATGCCTGGCATTCCGAGGTCTGCGAGACGCTGGCCGAATCCGGCGCACAGATCTTGCTGATCCCCAATGGCTCGCCCTATCATCGTGGCAAACCTGCGGTGCGCACCAATCTGATGGTGGCGCGTGTGGTCGAAACCGACCTGCCCCTCGTTTATCTGAACATGATCGGCGGGCAGGATGATCAGGTCTTTGACGGTGCGTCCTTTGTGCTGAACCCCGGCGGCGCGCTGATGGCGCAGTTGCCACAGTTTGACGCCTGCATCACCCATGTTGATTTCGAAGAAACGCCCGACGGCTGGCGCGCCCTGCCGGGCATAAAGGCGCTGCTGCCCCGCGCGATCGAGGCCGACTATCGTGCCATGGTCGTGTCGTTGAAGGATTATCTGGCCAAGACCGGCTTTGGCAAGGTGCTGCTTGGCCTGTCGGGCGGCATCGACAGTGCCATCGTTGCAGCCATTGCGGCCGACGCCATCGGTCCGCAAAACGTGCGCTGCGTGATGCTGCCATCGCGCTATACCTCGCAGCATTCGCTGGATGATGCTGCGCAGGTCGCCCATGCGCTGGGCTGCCGGTTGGACACCGTGCCGATTTCCGGACCCCAAGACGCGGTGGGCGATGCGCTGGCCGATCTCTTTGCCGGCACCGAACCGGGGCTGACGGAAGAAAACATCCAAAGCCGTCTGCGCGGTCTGTTGTTGATGGCAATGTCGAACAAGTTTGGCGAAATGCTGCTGACCACGGGCAATAAATCCGAAGTGGCCGTGGGTTACTGCACCATCTATGGCGATATGAACGGCGGCTATAACCCGCTGAAAGACCTGTATAAAACCCGTGTGTTCGACACCTGCCGCTGGCGCAACGAAACCCACCGCGACTGGATGCTGGCCCCCGCAGGCGTGGTCATTCCGCCGCGCGTGATTGACAAGCCGCCAAGCGCCGAACTGCGCCCCGATCAGCGTGATGATGACAGCCTGCCGCCCTATCCAGTGCTGGACGCCATTCTGGAGGGGTTGGTCGATCAGGATCTGTCGGTGGCCGATCTGGTCGCCCAAGGCTTTGACCGCGCCACGGTGAAGAAGGTCGAACACCTGATTTACATCAGTGAATACAAACGCTTTCAGGCAGCCCCCGGCACCCGCCTGACCCGTCGCGCCTTCTGGGCTGACCGCCGTTATCCCATCGCCAACCGCTGGCGGGATCAGGGCTGATGCCACTTTACGCCTTGGCCGCCCTGCTGGAAATCGCGGGCTGCTTTGCAGTCTGGAGTTGGTGGCGCGGGGCGTCGGCACTGTGGCTGATCCCCGGTGCGCTGGCGTTGGCGGGGTTTGCCGTGGCCTTGGCCCTGTCACCCCCTGCCTATGCCGGGCGCAGTTTTGCGGCCTATGGCGGGGTTTATATTGCCGCGTCGCTGGTCTGGCTGTGGCTGATCGAAGGCACGCGGCCCGCTTGGGCCGATCTGGGCGGCGCGGGCCTTTCCCTGGCCGGGGCGGCGGTGATCCTACTTGCGCCGCGTGGCTGAACCGGCCTTGGTTAACCCGCCCGCATCATGCGCAAAGCCATATGTTTGCCACACGCACTGCACCCGCAAATCCGACGCTTAAATCGCGGCGGCGTGGAAACTTAACCCAGCGTCCGCAAGCACTTAGACCTCGGATACCACGCATTGCGGCAACAGCCGCATGACATCTGCCGCCCGACACAACTGCGTCGCATCCGTCATCACGGCGGCACTGGCCGCAGCCGATCCCAGCGCCAGCGCCTCGGCCGCACTTTGCCCCCGCGCCAGCCCCAGCACAAAGCCCGCGACAAAGCTGTCACCCGCGCCGACCTTGCTTTTGACCTGAACCTTCGCGGCCTTTACAAACAGCCGCTGGTCGGCTTCGGCCAGCACCGATCCATCCGCGCCCCGTGCCACAATCACCCGCTGCGCCACGCCACGCCTGACCAAAGATGTAGCGAAATCAGCACTTTGCGTCCGCGTGGTCAGGGGGTGGCCTGCCATTTCCTCGGCCTCTTCGCCATCCATCCGCAGCACGTAAAGCCCCGGAATCGGATGGCTGACCGCTTGGCGCAACGCCGGGCCAGAGGTGTCCAGCACCACATGCAGCCCCGGCATCGACCGCGCCAGTCGCGCCGGAAAGTCCACCGGCACACCGGGCGGCTGACTGCCGGAAATCACCCCCAGCGCCCCCGCCCGCGCCGAAGCCCGCAACAACAGGAACACCCGCTCTTGATCCGCATCGCTCCACTGTGGGCCGGGCAGCATGAAGCGGAACTGCTGCCCGGTGTCCGCCGCGGTGACCGTCAGACTTTGGCGGGTTTCACCGGGGGCCGTAAGGGCCAGAAAAGGCACACCTTCTTGACGGATCAGCCCCGCCAGCCGGTCCCCCGTCAACCCGCCCAAAGCCACCAGAGCCAGACTTTCGCCGCCCAAAGCCGCCACCGCCCGGCTGACGTTCAACCCACCGCCGCCCGGGTCCAGCAACGGTTCGGTGCAGCGCAGTTTCTGGTCCGGCACCAGCGACGGCACCTCGGTTGACATGTCCAGCGCCGGGTTCAGCGTCAGCGTCAGAATAGGGTTTTGAACCGCTTGGGTCATTTCATGCAGCCTTTGGAAAAGACAGACTATTCCACGATTTCGATGGTGTTTTCAAAGGTGCCGGATTTGTCCGAGTTCTTGTCGCGCAAGGTGGTTTGCAGGACATAGCGCCCTGCGGTGATGCCATCCAGATTGTAGGTCAGGTTGGTCAGGAATTCGCGGTTCTTGTAGCGCGATTCCAGTGCCACTTCGGTCAGGTTCGGAATTTCGCCCAGCACCTCGCCGCCCTCCGTGATCACCTTCAGGTCCACGGTGAAACCCATGGAATTCAAGCCTTCCCCGGCGCTGCCATAGCCATAACCATAGGGTTCCGCATAGATGATGATCGGCTCGCCCAGCTTGTATTTCTCATCTGCGCGCGGGTTGTAGATGCCGACGCCCGCAGCCGGCTCGGCCACCAGAACCACGTTGCGGAACAGGATTTCCGGGGTCTGGTCCCAGACCAGGCCGTAAAGCGCATCAACGGCGGGGCTGGTGGCCGCAAAATCGCTGGCCCCGATCATCGCTTCGATTTCCGCAGCTTTGTCCGCGATCGGACCCGCCCAGACCGAAGTTGCCCAGACCGAAGTTGCCAACCCAAGTCCGGCTGCAACTGCAATGCTTTGAAGAATATAAGCTTTTGTGGTCATCAAACCTGCTCCTGCATGACTGTGGCCCCCCGTGGAAATCGGGCCAGATGGGCCATGATAGGGCCAAGCAGGGGGCAGCGCCAAGCGGGAAGATCAGACAATCCGCCCGCTTGGGGCTGTCATCAGCCGTTCAGCATCATCTGGTAACTGGCTGACACATAGCGAAAGCCATCTCCCGCCGTTTCGACATAGCCCAACGCGGGGAACGGCATGTGATAGCCGATGAAGGGGATCTGGTCGGCGGCCAGCATGCCGAACACCGACCTGCGCACTGCAGCGGCGGCAGCCTTGTCGGCGTCAAACTTCACCTCCCAATCGGGATGGGCCAGCGACCAGACATAGTGGTTGGCGGTGTCGGCGGTCAGGGCCAGACGCTGACCGTTGCTTTCCACCATATAGGTCATGTGACCGGGGCTGTGGCCAAAAGCCGCCATTGCTGTGATGCCAGAGGCGACAGGGCCGCCATTGTCCAGAAAAGTCATCTTGTCATTGAACGGCTTGATATTCTTGTCGAATCCTTCGTTCGCGGCACCCGCCCAGTGGTTATGTTCGACTGCTCCGGTGACATAGCGCGCGTTGGCAAAGGTTGGTGCTTCACCCGTCAGCATGCCGCCGATGTGGTCGCCGTGCATGTGCGTCAGCACCACCACATCCACCTGATCCGGGCTGATCCCGGCGGCGGACAGGGCGGCGCCAGTGCCTTCGGCGTTCAACCCTGTATCAAACAGGATCAACTCGGCCCCGGTGTTGATCAGCGTCGGCGTGAAGAAATTCTGCGTCTTGTCGGCGGGAATGAAGGCGGCCGCGGCGGCGGCGGCGAATTCCTCGGGCGTGGCGTTCAGGCCAAAGGTTTCCTGCGGCTTGTCCGAAGCCCGGGTTCCGGCCAGCAGCGCCGTCACCTCGAACGCACCCAGTTTGAACCGGTGAAACGGCGCGAAAGCGGCACCCTGCAAGGGCGCAGTGGCCTGTGCGGGGCTGGCGGCAAGGGCGGGCAGAAAGGGTAGGGCAGCGCCAGCAATCAGGGCGTGACGGCGCGAGATATACGGGGTCGTCATGGGGTGTCCTCCTTTGGGTTGCGTGACCAAAGGATAGGGCGCCGCAGGTGTGCGGCCATTCACGAAAAGGCGAGCGGCGCTGCAAATGCGCACAGCGCCTGTGTGATTATTCCCACCAGCGATCGACGCTGGCAATATCATCATCCGACCAGCCGAAGTGATGCGCCAACTCGTGCACCAGCACATGGGCCACCAGATCGGCCAGATCGACATCGCCACGCTCGATCCATTCATCCAGAATGGGGCGGCGGAACAGCCAGATCAGATCAGGGTGAAGCGGCTGATCAGAAAAGGACTTTTCCGTCAGCGGCGTGCCTTCGTACAGCCCGGTCAGATCAAACGGGCTGTCGCAGCCCAGCGATTGCAGCACCTCATCCGTCGCAAAATCCTCGATCCGCAGCACGATGCTGCGCGCGGCCTCGGCATAGGGTGCGGGCAGGCGGACGATGGCGGCGTGAGCCAGAGACTCGATCAGGGCGGCGTCTGGGGCAAGGTTGGGGGCAAGGTTGGGCTGGGTCATGACCGCATCCTAAGCCGCAATGCTGATCAGCGAAAGGGGCGGCTGTGGAACTGGACAAATCCGGCCCCTTGTGACAGGGAAGTGGGGTTGCAGGAGAGCCATTCGATGACCGCCGCCAAACCCACCGTTACCCGCTTTGCCCCGTCGCCCACCGGATACATCCATGTGGGCAACCTGCGCACCGCGCTGATGAACTATCTGATCACCCGCAAGGCGGGGGGCACGTTCATTCTGCGTCTGGATGACACCGATCAGGAACGGTCAAAGCAAGAGTATATCGACGGCCTGCTGTCAGATCTGGAATGGCTGGGCCTGCATTGGGACCGGGTCGAACAGCAATCGCTGCGCTTTGACCGCTACCGCGAGGCAGCGGATCAGCTGCGCGCGGCGGGGCGGTTCTATGAATGCTTTGAATCGCCGGTTGAATTGGACCTGAAGCGCAAGAAGCAACTGAACATGCACAAGCCGCCGGTCTATGATCGGACATCTTTGCATCTGTCCGAGGATGAAAAGGCCCGGTTCCGCGCCGAGGGGCGGCCCGGTTATTGGCGCTTCCTGCTGGATCAGGAGCGCATCGAGTGGACAGACGGCATCATTGGCCCGATCTCTATTGATGCGGCATCGGTGTCTGACCCGGTGCTGATCAAGGCGGACGGCCAGATCTTGTACACCTTTGCCTCGTCGGTGGATGATGTGGATATGGGGGTCACCCATATCGTGCGCGGGGCGGATCATGTGACCAACACCGCCACGCAAATCCAGATCATGAAGGCCTTGGGTGGGGTGCCGCCACAGTTCGCGCACCACAGCCTGCTGACCGGACCGCAGGGCGAAGAGTTGTCGAAACGGTTGGGCACTTTGTCGCTGCGCGACCTGCGCGCGCGCGGGGTCGAGCCGATGGCGTTGTTGTCTTTGATGGCACGGCTGGGGTCATCGAAGCCGGTCGAACTGGCGCATTCGATGCAGGATCTGATCGACGGATTTGACATCGGCAGTTTTGGCGCCGCCCCCACCAAGTTTGACGCCGAAGACCTGTTCCCGCTGACCCGCGCGCATGTGCAATCCTTGCCTCTGGCCAATGTGGCGGCGAAGATTGCCGAACTGGGCGTGCCCGACGACAAGGCCGAGGCGTTCTGGAATGTCGCCAAGGGCAACATCACGGTGCTGGCCGATCTGGCGGGCTGGTGGACGCTGTTCCGCGACGGGGCTGTCCCGTTGGTCGATGATGAGGACCGCGATTTTGTGGCGCAAGCCTTTGAAATGCTGCCCGAAGGGCCGTGGACCACGGCAACCTGGGGCGAGTGGACCAGTGCGGTGAAAGAGGCAACCGGGCGCAAGGGCAAAACCCTGTTCCGCCCCTTGCGCCGGGCTGTGACCGGGCTGGATGCCGGACCCGAGATGGCAGACGTGATGCCCTTGCTGCAAAAGCGCCCCAGCCTTTGAGCGACGGAAGGGGGGCTGTCTGCCCCCCCACGACCCTGCGGGTCTTCCCCCCGAGGATATTTGAGCACAGAGGATGACCGGAACGCGTTTCCGGCGGGCATGATATGGCAGAACCAGTGCGGCAGGCGAAATTTGTCGAAGGCAATCTGTTCCGCCATATCGTGGTGATGTCTTTGACATCGTCGGTCGGATTGATGGCGATCTTTGCTGTCGATCTGGTGAACATGATCTTCATTTCCATGCTGAAACAGGAAGAGATCACGGCGGCCATCGGCTATGCCGGCGCCATCCTGTTCTTCACCACGTCGTTCGGGATCGGGTTGTCGATTGCCGTGTCTGCCTTGGTGGCGCGAGCGGTGGGGCAGCGGAACATGGCGATGGCGCGGGAAAAGGCGACCAACGGGTTGGTTCTTGGCATCGGCTTTGGCATCGTGTTTTCAGCGGTGGTTTTTGTGTTTCTGCCGCAGATCGTCAGCCTGTTGGGGGCGGTGGGGCGCACCCATGAGCTGACCGTGCATTTCCTGCGCATCGTCACCCCCGCGCAGCCCTTTCTGATGGTGGGGATGATCGGTGGCGCCATTCTGCGCAGCCATGGCGACGCCAGCCGTGCGATGGCTGCAACGATCTGGGGCGCCGTGGCCAACGCCATTCTGGACCCGATCCTGATCTTTGGCTTTGATCTGGACCTGACCGGCGCGGCGATTGCGTCTGTGGTGTCACGACTGGTGATCGCCGCCGTGGCGCTGTTGCCGGTGATCAAGCATCACGGCGGATTTGACCGGCCGACGCAGGCGGGGTTGCTGGCCGATCTGCCGGTGGTCTTTGCCATCGCGGGGCCTGCGATCCTGACACAGGTGGCCACGCCGATCGGGCAGGCCTTTGTCACGCGCATGGTGTCGGGCTTTGGCGAGGCGGCGGTGGCGGGGATGGCGATTTCGGGGCGGCTGACGCCGGTGGCCCTTGGGGTGATCTTTGCGCTGTCGGGGGCGATTGGTCCGATCATTGGCCAGAACTATGGCGCGGGCCGGATGGACAGGGTGCGGCGGGCGTTTCTGGATGGGCTGTGGTTTACCGCAATCGTCATTGGTCTGGTGACGGTGATCCTGTTCGCGCTGCGCGCGCCGATTGCCGATCTGTTCCATGCCGAGGGGCTGACCCGCGATCTGGTCTACCTGTTCTGTGGCCCGCTGTGTTTGCTGTTCTTCTTTAACGGGGCGATTTTTGTTGCCAATGCGGCCTGCAACAATCTGGGCAAACCGTTCACCTCAACCCTGATCAACTGGGGCCGTCACACGGTGGGCACCGTGCCGTTCGCGTGGTGGATGGGCGGCTATTGGGGCGCGCAGGGGGTGCTGATCGGGCAGGCCGTGGGCGGCATCCTGTTCGGCGTTCTGGCGGTCTGGCTGGCGCTGCGGATGATAGACTCCACGCCGGCGCGGGCCTGACGGCATACTGTCGTATTCTTTTTGCTTGCCAGTCGCGCCTGAGCTGGGCTAGCAAGGCTGGGTCAGGATCGGGAGAATCCAGCAGGAAACTTCTGGTGCCGAAGGAGCAACCGCCCCGGTAAACTCTCAGGCAAACGGACCGTCTTGGCTACAGACTCTGGAGAGTGGCACCGCAGTGCCCGCCGAAGGGATAACGATCTCAGGCGCCCCGATGGGGTACGGACAGAGGGGGCATCGTGGGGTGGGGATTGGCCCGCCTGATCGGTGCCGGCATGCGTTTCCGGCAGATATTTGGGGGCGGCTTTGGCCGAAGAACTTCAGCGTTTGGGTCTGCACGACCTGCATGTCGCATTGGGCGGCAAGATGGTGCCGTTTGCGGGCTATGAAATGCCGGTGCAATATCCGGCAGGGGTGATGAAAGAGCATCTGCACACGCGCGCGGCGGCTGGGCTGTTCGACGTCAGCCATATGGGGCAGGTGATCTTGCAGCCGAAAGGCAGCTATGAGGACCTGTGCCTGGCGTTCGAGTCGTTGATGCCTGTGGACGTGCTTGGCGTGGCGCAGGGGCGGCAGCGTTATGGCATGTTCACCAATGAAACCGGTGGGATACTGGACGATCTGATGTTCGCCAACCGTGGCGATCACCTCTTTGTCGTGGTCAACGCCGCCTGCAAAGCGGCCGATATTGCCCATATGACGGCCCATCTTTCGGGCGTGGCGCAGGTGATTCCGGTGACCGACCGGGGCCTGCTGGCGCTGCAAGGGCCGCAAGCCGAGACCGCCTTGGCGCGGCTGGTGCCGGGGGTTGCGGCCATGCGGTTCATGGATGTGGCGATTCTGCCTTGGGCTGGGGCGGATCTGTGGATTTCGCGGTCGGGCTATACCGGCGAAGATGGCTTTGAAATCTCGGTGCCGAACTCGCAGGCAGAGGCCTTGGCGCGCGCCTTGCTGCAGCAGCCCGAGGTGATGCCGATCGGCCTTGGCGCGCGCGACAGTCTGCGGCTTGAGGCAGGGCTGTGCCTGTACGGCCATGACATCGACACCACCACCAGCCCGGTTGAGGCGGCCTTGGTCTGGGCGATCCAGAAGGCCCGCAAGCCGGGCGGCGCCCGTGCCGGCGGTTTTCCGGGCGCGGCGCGGATCCTGCATGAATTGGCGCATGGCCCCGACCGGCTGCGCGTGGGCCTGCGCCCCGATGGCCGCGCGCCGATGCGCGAAGGAACAGCGCTGTTTGACACCGATGCGACGCCGATCGGCATCGTGACCTCGGGCGGATTTGGCCCTTCGGTCGAAGCGCCGGTTGCCATGGGCTATGTTGCCGTGAAGCATGCCACCATTGGCCACGCGATCGAAGGCGAAGTGCGCGGCAAGCGCCTGCCCGTGACCGTGACCGCGATGCCTTTCAACCCCACCACCTACAAACGCTGAGGACTGATGATGAAGTACACCAAAGAACACGAATGGCTGCGCGTTGAGGGCGATCTGGTGGTGGTTGGCATCACCGAACACGCGGCTACCGCGCTGGGCGATGTGGTGTTTGTCGAACTGCCCGAGGTGGAAACCGTTGTCGCGGAAGGTGACGAGGTTTGCGTGATTGAAAGCGTCAAGGCGGCGTCAGACATTCTGGCTCCGGTTGATGGCGAGATCGTCGAAGTCAATGAAAAGCTGGTCGATAATCCGGGGTTGGTGAATGAGGACCCGACTGGTT
>CAZCFC010000081.1:0-11029 GCA_964497815.1 uncultured Cypionkella sp. | reverse complement strand
TCAATCCCGCTATCTTTCCCCCTACGGCAGCGGGTTTTCGATTGAGCCGCGCATTCTGCAGTCGGCATGGTTCCGTCCTCACAATGTGTCCGAAGAGGCGAAGGGGCTGTATCTGGTCGGCGCGGGAACCCATCCCGGCGCAGGTCTGCCCGGTGTGATTGCCAGTGCCGAAGTGCTGGGCACGCTGGTGCCCGACGCGCCGCGCCGGGTGGCGACAAGGATGGCTGCCGAATGATCGCCGCCGCAGATATGGCCCATTGCCGCGAAGTGATCCGCACGGGGTCGCTGTCGTTTCACGCAGCCTCCAGACTGCTGCCTGCCCGTGTGCGCGATCCTGCGCTGGCGCTGTATGCGTTTTGCCGTCTGGCCGATGATGCGGTGGATGACAGCGATGACAAGGCACCGGCGGTGCTGGGCCTGCGCGACCGTCTGGATCTGGTCTACGCGGGCCGCCCCCGCAATGCCCCGGCGGACCGTGCTTTTGCCGCTGTGGTCGAAGATTTCGAGATGCCTCGTGCCTTGCCCGAGGCCCTGTTGGAGGGGCTGGCATGGGATGCCTTTGGCCGCCGCTATGACACATTCCCCGACCTTCTGACCTATTGCGCCCGCGTGGCCAGCGCCGTCGGTGCCATGATGTGTGTGCTGATGCGGGTGCGCGATGCGGATGCCCTGGCGCGCGCCTGCGATCTGGGGCTTGCGATGCAATTAACCAATATTGCCCGCGATGTGGGCGAGGATGCGCGGGCAGGGCGGCTGTATTTGCCGCTGCACTGGCTGCAAGAGGCTGGCATCAAACCTGCGTCGTTTCTGGCCAATCCCGTATCATCCCCTGTGCTGTGTCAGCTGACAAAACGCCTTCTGACCGAGGCCGACATGTTTTACATCCGCTCTGAGTCCGGAATCGCGGCGCTGCCTTTGGCTTGCCGCCCGGGCATATACGCGGCCCGTCATGTTTATGCGGGCATCGGCGGGGCCGTGGCGCGGCTGGGACATGATAGTATATCGGGGCGCGCCCGCACCTCTGGCTGGCAGAAGCTTGGCTGGCTTGGCCGGTCGGTGCTGCGCAGCGCGACGTCGACGGTCTTGCCGGGTTCGGCGGTGCTGCACGCCCCCGCGCGCCCCGAAGTGGCGTTTCTGGTGGATGCCGCGGCACGCATTCAAACCAGATTCAGCCGGTCTGACGCGCTGTTTGCCGCCCTTGCGCAGTTGGAATCGCAAGATCGCAGCACTCGGCCCTTGGATCGCGCCCGGGCATGACATAGCCTTTCCCGCGTCACCTTGGAGGGACCGCGATGGACTGGAGCCTGTTTCTGACCTACCTTGCCGCCTGCGGGGCCGCGGCGGCCACCGGTGCGATGATACAGCCCGGCCCGTGGTATGACAGTCTGCAAAAGCCGGACTGGACGCCGCCGAACTGGCTGTTCCCGGTGGTGTGGACCACGCTTTACCTGTTCATGTCCTATGCGGCCATGCGGGTGGCCATGGCCCCGAATGGGGCGCAGGGGCTGGCGTTCTGGGCGTTGCAGATTGCGCTGAACACGCTGTGGACTCCGGTCTTTTTTGGCCTGCACCGGATGCGCGCGGCAATGGGCGTGATGGTGTGCCTGTGGTTGGCGGTGGCGGCCACCACCTGGACCTTCTTTGCCGTTGATCTGATCGCGGGCCTGTTGTTCCTGCCCTATCTTTTGTGGGTCAGCATTGCAGGCGCGTTGAATTTCACGGTCATGCGGCTGAACCCGAAGGCAGCTTAGGGCCAGTTCATCCGGCGCGGCACCCGTGTGGCCAGCATCGCCTTGACGATGGGACTGCGGAAACGGGTCAGGTCCAGCGCCTCATGCACGCCCGAAACGGTTTCGCCACCGATCTGCGTTTGCACCACGGATCGGCTGTAAAATGGCGCATCCAGCAGCGCCATTGTTTGCCGGGGAACCGCGCCCGCGTCACAGCGGGTATCGCGGGAAATGCCCCATTTCGTGCGCGTCAGGCGCGTCAGGGGCGGCGGCTTGATCACGGTTGCCGCGCCATCGGCGGCCACATCCAGCCCCAGCGCCAGCGTGGATCCATCGGCGCGGATGCCATCATAAAAGCAGGTTGTCCCGCCATGCCCGCGCGGATAGCGCCCCCATGTCCAGCGTTTGAAATCCGCCTCAAGGGCCGCCGTGCCGAAATTGGCGTCGAAATAGCCATGACCGGTCCAGCGGTGCCCTTGGCTCAGATCCACCTCGATGGTGGCCGAGGGCGCAAAGGGGCGCCAGATGTGACTGGCGTCGGGGGTCAGCACCGCCTCGACTTCGGTCAATGCTGATGGTGTCAGACGTATCTGACCCTGCACGCGGCTGACCAATGGCAGCGATGACACCTCGTTCACATCAATCACCAGACTGCCATTTGCCCAGGCCATGCGGCTTGGCCCCACCTGCAAGGCGTCGCGGCTTTGGTGCAGCGCGCTGCGCCCCCGGTCTGTCATGGTGAACCGCCCGCCGGGGCCATAGGTGACCACGTTGATGCAGCAATGGTTGGCCGGATCGCGCCGGCCCGACCACGCATACCAGGGTGAAAACACCGACCCGATAAACCCGATCACCGAGACGGCACGCGTCCCGTCGCCCGAGACACCATCGACATACCACCACGCATAGCCATCCGGGGCCACGACGGTGCTGAAATCAGGTCGGTCAATATCGCTTCGGCCGCGTGCTTGCCGGACAAGGCCGCCATCGGCACCCCCGCCCCCGGATGCGCCCCCCCGCCCGCCAGATACAGGCCCGGCAACCGCGTCCGCGCGCCCGGTCGCTGAAAGCTGGCCAGCATCCCGTGCGGAGAGCGGCCGTAGATCGCCCCCTGCGACCCCGGAAACAGCGCCGAGAACCCCTGCGGCGTCATCAGCGCGCTGTCCGGCGGGGTTGCGTCGAAGGTCAGGCCAAAGCGGGCCAGTTGCGGAAAGGTCTTGGCGCGGCATTCGGCAACCTCATGTGGGGAAAGCGTGGTTTTGGCGGGCGCGTTCATGATGATTTCAAACCGTTCGGCACCAACCGGCGGCCTGCTTTGGTCACTGCGGTCTTGCGCGCAAATATACAGCGTTGCCTCATCAGGCATGCGACCCTGTGCAATGGGGCCGAACTCATCTGCAGGCGTGTTGCCGAAAAAGACGTTGTGATGCACCAGATCAACGCCCCTTGGCCGCGCTGCAAATGACCAGACCCAAGCCGAAAGACTGCGCGGCTGCGTGGCGTTCCGGGGCAAAGTCTGCTGCAAGCCCGGGCCAAGCAACCCTGTCAGCACCGCCGACGGATCGCCGTTGAACACCACCGCATCACAACCCATCCGGCACCCGTCTGATCGTGTCACCGCGCAGACACGTCCGTTTTCGCGATGAATTTCCGACGCGGCCACACCAAACTGCAGTATCACCCCAAGCCGTGCCGCCAAACCCGTCAGTGCCAGCGCCAACTGATGCATTCCGCCCTGCACAGCCCAGACGCCTTGCGCCTCGGCCTGCCAGATCAGCGCCAGTACGGCCGGAGAAAGATCGGGGGCCCCACCAACATAGGTGGCATACCGGCCGAACAACTGCCGCAGCCGTGGGTCGGTAAAGCTGCGCGACAGATGGTGTGCCAATGTGCGCCGCGGCAAAAGTGCGGGCCAGATCGCAGGCCTGCGCAGCGCGTTCACCGCGATACCGCGCAGATCAGGCCGCGCCGATTGCATCATAGCAGTGTCGAAAGCCATGAAAAGTTCCGCTGATTGGCGGTGAAAGCGGCGAAATTCGCTTTCGGCTTTTTCTCCGGCAAAGGCGCGGATCGCGACCGCATTTTGCTCTGGATCGGTGAACAGATCCAGTTGGCTGCCATCGGGCCACCAATGCCGCGCCAGCAGCGGCTGCGGCAACAGGGTCAGATGGTCTTCCAGCCGCTGGTTGGCCAGCGCGAACAGATCGTCAAACACCCGGCGCAGGGTCAGAACGGTTGGGCCTGCGTCCACGGGCCCTGCGTCAGAGGACACTTGGCGCATTTTGCCGCCGGGGCAGGGCTGTGCCTCTAGCAAAGTCACCTGCTGGCCTGCGGCGGCAAGCCGGATCGCGGCACTTAACCCGCCCATCCCTGCGCCGATCACGACGATTTTTTGCTGTCCCGCTGCCATGTCTGATTGTTGACTCGCTGTCGCAATATGTCCAGTATGATTTACAATATAGTGTAAGGTATGATTTACACTGCCAACCCACAGGAGCAGCCAGATGACACTCAATGCACGGCTTGATGCGGTGACGGCGGCTGTGTTGCAGCGTGCGATGGGTGGGGCCGATGCACCTGCAAAATTGGCGCAGGCGTTGCAGTATGCCGTCACGCCCGGCGGCGCGCGGATCAGGCCGACGATCCTGCTCAGCGTGGCGATGGCCTGTGGCGATGATCGGCCGGGGTTGTCGGATGCCGGGGCCCTGGCGCTGGAACTTATTCACTGCGCCAGCCTGGTGCATGACGATCTGCCCTGCTTTGATGACGCGGATCAGCGGCGTGGCAAGGCCACGGTCCACCGTGCTTTTTCCGAACCTTTGGCGGTGCTGACCGGCGATAGCCTGATCGTGCTGGCCTTTGATGTGCTGGCCGCAGCCGCGGGTGGCGATGCGGGCCGGGCCCTGCAAATGATTCGCGTCCTGTCGCGCCGCACCGGTATGCCGGACGGCATATGTGCAGGGCAGGGTTGGGAAAGTGAGGCGCAGGTTAATCTTTCTGCTTATCATCGGGCCAAAACCGGTGCGCTTTTCATTGCCGCCACGCAGATGGGGGCCATAGCGGCCGGACAGGATGCCGAGCCGTGGGAAGAACTGGGTGCCCGGATTGGTGAGGCATTTCAAGTGGCTGATGACCTGCGCGACGCGCTTTACGATGCCGAGACACTGGGAAAACCCGCAGGGCAAGACGTTGCCCATGGCAGGCCCAACGCTGTCAACACTTTGGGCGTGCAGGGGGCCATTCGCAGACTGAAGGATATTCTGGGCGGGGCCATCGCCTCGATTCCGGCCTGCCCCGGCGAGGCGATGCTGGCCGATATGGTGCGTCGCTATGCCGAACGGATGACGCCGGTCGCCCCCGCGCTGCAGCGGGCTGCGGCGCGGCGCTGATGACCACGGTTCCGGCGGCGCGCCCTTTCCCCAACGGCTGGCTTTTGCGGCTGGCGGCATCGCGCCGCTTTCAGGCATTTGCGGCACGCGTGCCGGGCTTGCGCCGCATTGCCCGCGCCGAGGGTGAGGCGCTGTTCGACATCGTTGCGGGCTTTGTGAACGCTCAGGTGTTGATGGCGCTGGTCGAATTGCGGGTCCTGCACCTGCTGCAGGAAGGCCCGATAACGGCGCAATCCATGGGCGGTCTATGTGCTGTGCCGCCCGACAGGATGCAGGTCTTGTTGCAGGCCGGGGCCGGGCTGGGTCTGTTGCGGCGGCATAAGGATGGGCGCTTTGGGCTGTCTTTGCGCGGCGCGTCGGTTCTGGGCGTGCCGGGGTTGCAGGCCATGGTGCTGCATCACCGCGCGCTTTATGCTGATCTTGCTGACCCGGTCTCTTTTCTGCGCGGTGGTCAGCAAACCCGGTTGGCGCAATTCTGGCCCTATGTCTTTGGCGCGTCGGGGGCGGTGGATCCTGCGGTGACCCAGACCTATTCAACCCTGATGGCGGAAAGCCAGGTGCTGGTGGCCGAGGACACTTTGCGGATGGTGGACCTGTCTGGTGTCAAACGGCTGCTGGATGTCGGAGGTGGAACCGGGGCGTTTCTGGCGGCAGTTGGTGCGGCCTATCCGCGCCTGCACCTTTCACTGCTGGATCTGCCTGTTGTGCTGGCAGGGGCTGGGCAACGGTTGGCCGCCGAGGGCCTGGCGCAGCGCGTTACCCTGCATCCCGGCAGCTTTCGCGATACCGCGCTGCCGGTTGGGGCAGATGCCATCAGCCTTGTGCGCGTGCTGTATGATCACGATGATTCGACAGTCCAGCACCTGTTGCGTGCTGCATACCTGGCGTTGCCGCAGGGTGGCCGTCTGATCATATCAGAGCCGATGTCAGGAGGGGTGAAGCCCAGCCGCACAACCGATGTGTACTTTGCAGTTTACACTTTGGCGATGCAAACCGGACGCACAAGATCAGCCGCCGAAATTACCGCCCTGTTGACGGAAGCTGGGTTTGTAAACATTTGTATTCATGAAGGTTTTCGTCCCTTCATAACGTCGGCTGTTACGGCTGTCCGGGCGTGACGCGCAACTCAAATTCCCGAATGTGTCTAAATCATTTGACAGTTCAAGATGTAAGTTTAGAATGACACTTAGGGGATGTAGTGCCTTGATCTCAAGTCAGAGACTCGGCCGCCATCCCTTGGGGAGTGATCGTGAAAACCAATGCCGTCATCATGTCAGGGCCGAAAAACCTCTCGCTGGGGGCGTTGTCGCTGATCGCGCCCGGGGCTGGTGACGTGGTCGTGCAGGTGGCTCATTCCGGCATTTCGACAGGAACCGAAAAGCTGTTCTGGTCGGGCACGATGCCGCCCTTTCCCGGCATGGGTTATCCCTTGGTCCCGGGCTATGAAGCTGCCGGAGAGGTGGTCGAGGCTGGGTCAGAGTCGGGCTATCGCGTTGGCGATCATGTGTTTGTGCCGGGCGCAAATTGCTTTGCCGCAACCGAAGCCGGTCCGGTACACGGCCTGTTTGGTGCCGCATCGCAGCTTTTGGTCACGTCGGGGCTGCGTGTGACCCGGATTGATCGCGGGTTTGGTGCTGAGGGTGCTTTGCTGGCTTTGGCGGCAACCGCGCGGCATGCGCTGGCCGGATTCGATCGCGCCTTGCCCGATCTGATTGTCGGTCATGGTGTGCTGGGCCGTTTGCTCGCCCGGCTGACGGTCGCGGCTGGGGCGCCTGCGCCGAC
This sequence comes from uncultured Cypionkella sp., assembly GCA_964497815.1. Taxonomy (GTDB): domain Bacteria; phylum Pseudomonadota; class Alphaproteobacteria; order Rhodobacterales; family Rhodobacteraceae; genus Cypionkella. Next base: position 4,128 of record CAZCFC010000081.1, on the reverse strand, counting down.
CGTTTGGGAAACCAACCCAGCCCGACACGGCGGCGGTCTGGGCTATCAGGTGATGCTGCCCGAAGACGACGTCCGTCGCGACTATCGGGCAATTTACGACGCCTCCGGTGCGCCGGACCTGCTGAACAGCCTGATTGGCCGCCTTGAAAAGGGGGGCGAAGTGGTGCTTGCGGGCTTCTACACCCAGCCCATTTCCTTTGCCTTCCCGCCCGCCTTCATGAAAGAGGCGCGGTTCCGAATTGCCGCTGAATGGGCCGCCGAAGATATGGTGGCGGCCCGTCAACTTGTTGAATCCGGTGCGCTTTCCTTGGCTGGACTGGTCACGCACACCCGACCAGCCGATGCCGCCCCCAGCGCATATGAAACCGCTTTCACCGACCCCGACTGCTTGAAAATGATCCTCGACTGGAGGGGCCACGCATGACGCTTGATATTCCGAACCTGAAAGACTTTGACACCCGGTTGCGCGACGAGGCGCATCAGGAACCCACCCTTGAAATTCCGCAGGGCGAGCCGACCAAAAAGACCCAGATCATCGCGATCTATGGCAAAGGCGGCATCGGAAAATCCTTCACGCTGGCCAATCTAAGCCACATGATGGCCGAGATGGGCAAGCGCGTGCTGCTGATCGGCTGCGATCCGAAATCCGATACCACCAGCCTTCTGTTTGGCGGCAAGGCCTGTCCGACCATCATCGAAACCTCGACCCGGAAAAAACTGGCGGGCGAAGAGGTGAAGATCGGTGATGTCTGTTTCAAGCGTGGCGGTGTGTTCGCGATGGAGCTGGGCGGGCCAGAGGTTGGTCGCGGCTGCGGCGGGCGCGGGATTATCCATGGCTTTGAATTGCTTGAGAAATTGGGGTTCCATGACTGGGACTTTGATTATGTGCTGCTGGATTTTCTGGGCGATGTGGTCTGCGGCGGCTTTGGTTTGCCGATTGCGCGGGACATGGCGCAAAAGGTTATTCTGGTGGCTTCGAACGATCTGCAATCGCTGTATGTGGCCAACAACGTCTGTTCCGCGGTTGAATATTTCCGGCGGTTGGGCGGGAATGTTGGCATCGCTGGTCTGGTGATCAACAAGGACGATGGCACAGGAGAGGCCGCGGCCTTTGCGGAATCGGTGAAGATTCCGGTGTTGGCCGCGATACCGCAGGACGACGATCTTCGCAAGAAAAGTGCAAATTATCAAATAGTTGGTACTTATGAAAGCCAGTGGGGCGGGTTGTTTGCGGCGCTGGCCGAGGCGGTGGCAATCGCCCCGCCGGTGCGGCCTGCGCCCCTGACGCAGGATGGGTTGCTGAACCTGTTTTCCGCTGAAAGCACAGGCAAGGATTTCGTGCTGACCCCCGCCACCGATGCCGACATGCGCGGCAAGAATGCCGTTCTGAAGAAGTCGCTGGAAGTGGTGTATGATCATGTTTGATCTGGACAGCCTGGCCGAACTGGAAGCCGCTTTGCGCCGTTTGACGGGTGCAAAATGACCGAGATCGGCTATGACACCGCCCAGAACGCGCCGCTGACCCTGATTGAAGGGTCTGCTGCGACCCCTGAACAGAGCAGCGCGCCCGTTGATGGTGCAGGCTGTCATGCCAAGTCAACCATGCAGGCGGCCGCGCGGGCGGCGGGTAATTCCGAATTGCTGGACCAATATGCGGCGGATTATCCACAAGGGCCGCATGACAAGCCGCAAAGCATGTGTCCGGCCTTCGGGTCGTTGCGCGTGGGGCTTCGGATGCGGCGGGTTGCGACTGTCCTTTCGGGGTCTGCGTGCTGTGTTTACGGACTGACCTTCGTGTCGCATTTTTATGGCGCGCGACGGTCTGTCGGATATGTACCCTTCAATTCTGAATCTTTGGTTACTGGCAAGCTGTTCGAGGACATCCGCGACGCTGTCCATGAGTTGGCCGATCCCGACCGGTACGATGCGGTTGTGGTGACCAATCTTTGCGTACCCACGGCAAGCGGCGTTCCGCTAAAGCTTTTGCCAAGTGAAATCAACGGGGTGCGGATCGTCGGCATTGATGTGCCGGGCTTTGGCATTCCCACCCATGCCGAGGCCAAGGATGTTCTGGCCGGGGCGATGTTGAAATATGCGCGGGCGGAGATCGAGGCGGGGCCGGTGGCGGCGCCTGTTTCGGGGCGGTCGGATCGTCCGCAGGTGGCCTTGCTGGGCGAGATGTTCCCGGCAGACCCGATGATGTTGGGCGCGATGCTGGCACCGCTGGGGCTTGCGTGTGGGCCAGTGGTGCCGTGCCGGGAATGGCGGGAATTGTATGCGGCGCTGGACTGCGATGTGGTGGCGGCAATCCATCCGTTTTACACCGCTGCGGTGCGGGAATTCCACAGTGCCGGGCGCAAAGTGGTGGGATCGGCCCCGGTTGGGATGGATGGCACGGCGGCCTGGCTGGCGGCGATTGGCGATGCTTACAACATTGATCCTGAACGGATTTCTGCTGCGCAAAATGCATTTCTGCCCGCGATAAAAGCGGCTTTGGCGGCCAATCCGATCAACGGCACCATCACGCTTTCGGGTTATGAGGGGTCCGAGTTGCTGGTGGCGCGTCTGCTGATCGAAAGCGGGGCCAATGTGCCCTATGTTGGCACCGCCTGCCCGAAAACGCCCTGGTCCGCGCCCGATCTGGAGTGGCTGGAAGCCAAGGGCGTGAAGGTCAAGTTCCGCGCCAGCCTTGAAGACGATCTTTCGGCCATGATGGCAATCCGGCCGGATCTTGCCGTCGGGACAACGCCCCTGGTGCAAAAGGCAAAAGAGCTTGCGATTCCAAGTCTTTACTTCACGAACCTTATCTCGGCGCGCCCCCTGATGGGGCCTGCGGGTGCAGGGTCTTTGGGGCAGGTTGTCAATGCTGCCATCGCAGGCAAGGCCCGCATGGAAGACATGAAAACCTTTTTCGAAGGTGTTGGAAGCGGCGATACAGCCGGGATTTGGGAGGGCACGCCGAACCTGCGGCCTGATTTCCGTGCCATCCATCAGAAGAAACTGGACAAGGCCGCAAAAGCCGCCAAGGCGGAGGAAATGATATGATCCGCCGCGTCTGTTTCACGTCTGTTTCACGTCTGGCAAACGTATGGCTTTGCGCCGCATGTGCGGAGGGCCGCGCATGTTAGTGCAGGACCACGACCGCGCGGGCGGCTATTGGGGCGCGGTTTACGCCTTCTGCGCCGTCAAGGGTCTGCAAGTGGTGATCGACGGTCCGGTCGGATGTGAGAACCTGCCCGTCACTTCGGTTCTGCATTACACCGATGCGCTGCCGCCACATGAGTTGCCGATCGTGGTGACGGGGCTGGGTGAGGAAGAAATGACGTCGGGCACCGAGGCCTCGATGGCGCGGGCGTGGAAAACGCTGGACCCTGCTTTGCCTGCCGTCGTCGTCACCGGGTCGATTTCCGAGATGATCGGCGGCGGTGTCACGCCTGTGGGCACCAACATTCAGCGCTTTCTGCCGCGCACCATTGATGAGGATCAATGGCAGACGGCGGATCGGTCGATGACCTGGATATTCACCGAATTCGGCATGACCAAGGGGCGGATGCCGCCCGAGGTGAAGCGGGCCGAGGGTGCAAAGCCGCGCGTGAACCTGCTGGGGCCGATGTATGGCGTGTTCAACATGGCCAGCGATCTGCACGAATTGCGCCGTCTGGTCGAAGGTATCGGTGCCGAGATCAACATGGTGATGCCATTGGGCGCGCATGTGGCCGACATGCGCAATCTGGTCAATGCCGACGTCAATATCGTCATGTACCGCGAATTTGGCCGGGGCTTGGCCGAAGTGCTGGCCAAGCCTTATCTGCAAGCGCCGATCGGCATGGACAGCACCACGAAATTCCTGCGCAAGCTGGGCGAGATGCTTGGGCTGGACCCAGAGCCGTTCATTGAGCGCGAAAAGCACAGCACGCTGAAACCGGTGTGGGATCTGTGGCGGTCGGTCACGCAGGATTTCTTTGCCACGGCGTCCTTTGCGATTGTGGCCACCGAAACCTATGCGCGCGGCATCCGCAACTATCTGGAAACCGATCTGGGCCTGCCCTGCGCGTTTGCCGTGGCCCGCACCCCCGGCCAAAAGACCAACAACGAGGCGATCAGGGCGCTGTTGAAACAGCACCGGCC
>CAZCFC010000080.1:8573-11079 GCA_964497815.1 uncultured Cypionkella sp. | reverse complement strand
TCGCAGTATCGCAAGTTCAACATCAAATCCGATGCGGGCAAGAACAGCGATGACTTCGGCATGATGCGCGAGGTGATGACCCGGCGGTTTGAGCGGCTGTTGAAGGAAGATCCCGGCCGCACCTCGGACAGTTGGCCGGACCTCTTGCTGATCGACGGTGGTGCGGGGCAGGTTTCGGCAGTGGCGGGCATTCTGGCCGAGCTGGGGGTGGATGACATCGCGATGGTGGGGGTGGCCAAGGGCATTGACCGTGACGCGGGCAAGGAAGAATTCTACCGGTCGGGGATGCCGGTGATGGCGTTGCAGCGCAACGATCCGGTGCTGTATTTCATTCAACGCCTGCGGGACGAAGCGCACCGTTGGGCCAATGGCGCGCACCGGGCCAAGCGGGCAAAACAGGTGTCGATTACGCCGCTGGACGATATTCCGGGGGTTGGGGCGACACGCAAACGCGCGTTGTTGGCGCATTTCGGGTCTGCCAAGGCCGTTGCGCGGGCTGGGCTTTCGGATTTGACGGCCGTTCCGGGGATTTCCGAGGCGATGGCCAAGGTGATCAGCGACTATTTCAGCGCCAAGGGGTAGGGGGCCCTGATTTCAAGGGCTGGCGCGGTGCAGGATTGCACAGGCCGGGTGCCATTCGGGCGGTTGCAGTTGCGGCGGTTTATTGCGTTGCTGTGTGTCACGCAAACCGTCAAAGGACGCTGTCATGTCAACCAAAACCCTGTTTGAACCCGTCGCCATGGGGCCGCACAAGCTGCGCAACCGTCTGGTGATGAACCCGATGACCCGCTGCCGTGCAGATGCGGATGCCGTGCCGACGTCGATCATGGCGACCTACTATGAGCAGCGTGCGACGGCGGGACTGATCGTGACCGAAGGCGTGGCCCCCAGCCCGAACGGGCGTGGATATGCCCGCACGCCGGGCCTGTGGTCTGCGGCGCAAGTTGCCGCCTGGAAGCCGGTGACGGCGGCAGTGCATGGCAAGGGCGGGGTGATTTTCGCCCAGATCATGCACACCGGGCGCGTCAGCCATCCGGGAAACATGCCCGAAGGTGCGCGGGTTCTTGCACCGTCCGCGCTGGCCTTGGCCGGGCAAATGTACACCGATGGCGCGGGTATGCAGGATTACCCCGTACCGGAAGCCATGACCGAAGCCGACATCGCGCAGGCCAAGGCCGAGATCGTGACGGCAGCGCAGAACGCCATTGCGGCTGGCTTTGACGGCGTCGAATTGCACGGAGCCAATGGCTATCTGTTGGAACAGTTCATCAGCCCCGACACCAATCAGCGCACTGATGGTTGGGGAGGCAGCGTTGCCAATCGCATCCGCTTTGTGGTCGAGGTGGCGCAGGCCGTGGTGGCGGCTGTGGGCGGCGATCGGGTGGGCATCCGCCTGTCGCCTTATGGTACCGCGTCGGGCATGGCGGCCTATGCCGAGGTGGACGAAACCTATCTGAAGCTGACCGAGGAACTGGCCAAGGCGGGGTTGGTCTATCTGCATCTGGTCGATCATGCGGGTATGGGCAACCCGCCGATTCCGCCTGCGTTCAAGGCCGCGCTGCGCAAGGCATGGCCGCGCACGATGATCATCGGAGGCAGCTTTGACGCCGCCTCGGGCGCGCAGGCCGTGGCAGACGGAGCGACCGATCTGGTCGGAATGGGGCGGGCCTTCATCGCCAATCCCGATCTGGTGGCGCGTCTGCAATCGGGTGCTGCGTTGACAGCACCGGATTTCAGTACCTTCTATACGCCAGGCGAGGCAGGCTATACGGATTATCCGACTGCAGCTTAAGCATTGGAAAAATAAAGAAAAAGGCCGCACGATCGTGTGGCCTTTTTTGTTGCCTGTGTGGAAGTTCTTATTCACTCAAGGTTTGTATCTGTGCCATTTTGCACAAAGTCGGTGCATTCATTGCAATTGCGCGCAGAAGCCAAGGGGCGCATCTAGGCGGCAACGAATACTTCTGAAAGGACCAAGAAAATGACCAATATCCTGCGCGTAGAATCTTCGATCAAAGGCCCGGCTGCCGTTTCGCGCAAGCTGACCGACCGGATCATGGGCCGCCTGCTGGCCGCTTATCCGGGCGCAAAGGTTGTGACCCGCGACCTGTCGGGTGGCGTGCCGCACATTGATGGCAACTGGCTGGGTGCCGTTTTTTCGCCCGCCGAGGCGCGCAATGAGGCGCAGAAGGCCATTGCCGCCACCGCCGACGCCTATCTGGCAGAAGTGAAAGCCGCCGACGTTATTGTCATCGCGCTGCCAGTGTACAACTTTGGCGTGCCGGCGCATCTGAAGGCGTGGATCGACCAGCTTGCCCGCAAGGGTGAGACGTTCAACTACACCGAAACTGGCCCGATTGGCCTGCTGACCGGCAAGCGCGCGATTGTGGCCTTCACGTCGGATGGCACCAAGATCGGGTCTGAAGTCGATTTCGCCTCGGGGTATGTCCGCCACATGCTGGGATTTTTCGGGATCACGGATGTGCAGTTCGTGGCTGCTGACGCC
>CAZCFC010000080.1:0-8563 GCA_964497815.1 uncultured Cypionkella sp. | reverse complement strand
CCATCGTCTATGGCCCCGAAGCGGCCATTGCCAAGGGCGAAGCGGAAGTGGATGCTTTGGCTGCCTGATCGCTGTCTTGCGGCCGGCACCGGGGGTTTCACACCCCCGGACCCCCGTGGGATATTTCAGGACAGATGAAGCCAAGTTTTAATAAAATTTGATGCAAAAGCCCCGGAGCGATCTGGGGCTTTTCCTTTGGTCCAACGGCAAAGCACAAACAGCAAATGCAAAACGGGGGCTGCTTGCGCGGCCCCCGTTTCAAATTTCGTGCGACGGGCTTATTCAGCCCCTGACATTATGCCAGTGCGAGGTTGATCGCCGACTCGCGGCCATCACGGCCAGCTTCGATGTCGAAGGTCACTGCCTGACCGTCGTTCAGCTGACGGATGCCAGCGCGTTCCATAGCCGACACGTGGACGAAAACGTCCTTGTTGCCGTTTGCCGGTGCGATGAAGCCGAAGCCCTTGGTTGCGTTAAACCACTTCACGGTGCCATTAGCCATCGTGAGATCTCCTAAGTTTGGTGTGCCATACGCGGAGTGCTATGGCTTGGCTCAGTCACGTAAGAATCGAGTACTGAAGCCCAGAGGAGACAGATTTTTCGATAGATATCGTTTTTCGCCCCTCATACATGCGCCCATTTCGGCAAATAAACAAGAGGGGCGGAAAAAGAATCATCTGCAGGTAAAAACCCGCCCGGGCGGTAGCCCGGGGCGGGGTGACGAAAGCCGTGGCAATCAGTCCTGCGCGCGCCCGTAGTAGGCGTAATCTTCGGTGTTGATCACGATGCGGGTGCCCGGGCCGATATGCGGCGGCACCATCACGCGGATGCCGTTCGAGCAGATCGCCGGCTTGTAGGAGGATGATGCGGTCTGGCCTTTGACCACCGGTTCGGTTTCGGTGATTTCCACGGTCACACGCTGGGGCAGTTCCATGGCAATCGCGACGCCTTCGTAGGTTTTCAGATAAACCTTGATGCCATCAGACAAAAACGCCTTGTCGTCACCCACGACATCGGGATGCACCGCGAATTGTTCATAGGTGGTCGGCTCCATGAAATGGAAGCCTTCGGCGTCTTCGTACAGGAAATCGTATTCGCGTTCATCGACGTTGGCCTTTTCGACCATCTCGGTGGTGCGCCAGCGTTCGGCCACTTTCACGCCATCGGAAATGCGGCGCATGTCGACAGAGGTGGTCGGCGTGCCTTTGCCGGGGTGGAAGTTCTCGGCTTTGAGAACAGCGTAAAGTTTGCCGTCCATCTCGACGACATTGCCTTTGCGCAGGGAGGAGGCGATGACTTTCACAGGGTCTTTCCTTGTTCTTGGGTGGCCCCAAGGATAAGGGGCGCGGCATAATCGGGCCGCTGTAGCCCATTTGCCGGGGAATCTCCAGATGAAAGCCGAAAATATGGATAGGGCGTGGTGGAACCCGGGCCGGCATGCGGACCGGCGCGGGATACTGTTGGCGCGCAACCGGATTCAGGCGGCGTTGCGAGGGTGGCTGGCAGAGCGCGAGTTCATCGAGGTGGATCCTTCGGCGCTGGCGGTATCTCCGGGTAATGAGACGCATCTGCACGTGTTCATGACGCTGGCGATTTGCATTGTCGGGGTGGGGCGGGCGATGTATCTGCACACCAGCCCCGAATTCGCGATGAAAAAGCTGCTGGCGGCGGGTGAGCTGCGGATTGCGGCCTTTGCGCATGTCTGGCGCAACCGTGAGCGGGGCGCGCTGCATAGCCCCGAGTTTACCATGCTGGAATGGTATCGGGTGGGTGAGGGCTATGAGGTGCTGATGGCCGATGTGGTGGCGTTTTGTCGGCTGGCGGCGGGTGTCGGCGGCGGGATGCTGCGGTTTCGGGACAAGCTGTGTGATCCTTTTGCCGAACCGGAGCGCATCAGCGTGGCCCTTGCGTTTTCGCGCTATGCCGGGGTGGATCTGCTGGCTTCGATCGGCGCGGATGGCGCGCCGGATGCGGCGGTGTTGGCGGCAGAGTTGCGGCGGGTGGGGCTGCGGGTGGCTGCGGATGACACGTGGTCGGATATGTTGTCCCGTGTGTTGGGGGAATTGGTCGAACCGCATCTGGGCATGGGGCGGATCACCATTCTGGATGAATACCCGGCGGCAGAGGCCGCTTTGGCGCGGCGGCATCCCCGGGATGCGCGCGTGGCCGAGCGGTTTGAAGTCTACGCCTGCGGGGTCGAATTGGCGAACGGCTTTGGCGAACTGACCAATCCGGCAGAGCAGCGCCGCCGTTTTGGGTTGGAGATGGACGAAAAGGCGCGGGTCTATGGAGAGCGTTATCCGGTGGATGAAGAGTTTCTGGCGGCCCTGGCGTTGATGCCAGACGCCAGCGGCATTGCGATGGGATTTGACCGCGTGGTCATGCTGGCCACGGGTGCCCCGCGCATTGACGATGTGATCTGGACGCCGGTGCCCGAGACATAGACCACTGCCGCTTAAATCGCGCTTCCCCCCGCCCCCTTGGATGGGTTACGACTGTGGCATGCAATGGTCTATTCCAAACACGCTAACCGTACTGCGTCTGCTGGCAGCGCCCGGCGTCGCAGTGATGTTTCTGTATTTTCAGCGGCCTTGGGCCGATTGGTTCGCTCTGACGCTGTTTGTCGGCGCAGCGATCACCGATTGGTTTGACGGCTATCTGGCGCGCCTGTGGAAGCAGGAAAGCAAGTTTGGCACCATGCTGGACCCGATTGCCGACAAGGCGATGGTGGTGATCGCGATCATGGTGCTGACGGGGTATTCCGGTATGGATCCCTGGCTTATCCTGCCCGCCACCGTGATCCTGTTTCGTGAGGTGTTCGTATCGGGCCTGCGCGAATTCCTGGGGGCCAAGGCGGGGCTTTTGAAAGTGACCAGACTGGCCAAGTGGAAAACCACGGCGCAGATGGTGGCCATTGCGGTGCTGTTTCTGGGCACCGGGTTGGAATATCTGAACGGCGTGTCGATGCAGGGGATGACGCCTGATCAATATGCCGATGCCGTCTCGCAAGGTTTGGCCGACCCGATCCGCGCCTGTGGCAAGCGCGATTGTGGATCATTGGCGGGGGATGTGGGGCTGGTGCTGATGTGGGTGGCGGCGATTCTGACGGCGATGACCGGCTTTGACTATTTCCGCAAATCCCTGCCGTTTCTGCGGGAAGACCCATGATCGACGTGCTGTATTTCGCATGGGTGCGCGAACGCATCGGGGTGCCGCGCGAAAAGGTCGACACGCAGGCGCTGACGGTTTCGGCGTTGATTGCGGAACTGTCAGCGCGCGAAGACCGCTATGCCTTGGCGTTTTCCGATCTGGACTCGCTGCGGGTGGCGCTGGATCAGGAATTATCCTCTTTTGACGCCCCTTTGGCCGGTGTGCGCGAAGTGGCGTTCTTCCCACCGATGACAGGGGGCTGACATGCGGCTTTCCGTTCAGGCCGAGGCGTTTGATCTGGGCGCGGAAAGCAACGCCTTTGCGGCGTCTGTCGTGGGGGCGGGGGCGGTTGTGACCTTCACCGGGTTGGTGCGCGACAATGGTGGCTTATTGGCCGCGATGGAGATCGAGCATTATCCGGGCATGACCGAAAAGGCGATTGCCGCGATCATGGATCAGGCGGTGGAACGCTGGTCATTGAACGATGTGCTGGTGATCCACCGCTTTGGCCGGCTGGCGGGTGGTGACGCGATCATGATGGTGGCCACCGCATCGCGTCATAGATCCGATGCCTTTGCTGCGGCGGAATTCCTGATGGATTATCTGAAATCCCGTGCTCCGTTCTGGAAAAAGGAACTGTCCGCCGATGGTGCATCCTGGGTTGCTGCGCGGGACGAGGACGAAGCAGCGCTGCGGCGCTGGTAGGTCATCCGTGCATCGCCGCCCATGCAGGCTGCAAATCGCCCGGTAGCGGCTGTGCCGCATGAACGGCACGGGCAATGGCACGTGTCAGGCACAGGGCGGCGGCATGGCCGATCTGAAAACTGTCGGTGATCGGGTCTTGCATCTGCTGCGTCCCGGTCGCTGCGGCAAAGACCAGATCGCCATCCAGTGGCGTATGTGACGGCACAATCGCCCGCGCCATGCCGTCATGTGCTGCCGTTGCCATGCGCTGCGCCTGCGCTTGGGTCAGGATGGCATCGGTGGCGACGATGGCGATGGTCGTGGCCTCTCCCATCCGTTTGCGGGGCAGGGGGGCGGCGGTTCGGGCGGCCGGGCCGATGCCACGCCCGCCAAATTCTGCGCCCATCTCCCATGGGGCGGCCCAGAACTGCGGGCCATCATTGACGGTGACGCTGCCCAATGCGTTCACCGCCACCAATGCGCCCACGGTGAAACCCGATGGCAGCACAACGGATGCCGACCCAAGCCCGCCCTTCCAATAGCCGGTCATCGCGCCGTATCCCGCGCCCCGGCTGCCGATCTGGAAATCCGGACGGGCGTTGGTCATGGCCTGTTGCCCCAAGTCAAAATAGGGGTTGCGCGCCCACGCCTTGTCGCCGCCATTCAGCAAGTCAAACAGGATCGCCCCCGGCACGATTGGCACGCGCTGATCCCCGACGGCAAAGCCGCGCCCGATCGCGCGCAAGGCATCTGCAACGCCCGAACAGGCGTCCAGACCAAAGGCCGACCCACCGGACAGCACCAGCGCATCCACCTGTTGCACCAGCTTGTCGGGGGCCAACAGATCTGTCTCGCGCGTGCCGGGCGCACCTCCCATGATGTGGACGGCCGCAGTGAATGGCCGATCAGCCGTCAGCACAGTGCAGCCAGACCGCAAGGTCGCACTGTGGCTGTTGCCAACGCGCAGTCCTTGGACATCAGTGATCAGGTTGCGGGGGCCGGGGCGCATGGGCTTTCCAATCGGGTTTGGGCGTGTCAGCCTGCAGCAAAGCATTCGGGAGGCGGAAATGCAAAAGGTAGCGGTGATCACGGCAGGCGGGTCTGGCATGGGGGCCGCAGCAGCGCGGCGGCTTGCGGCAGATGGCTTTGCGGTGGCGATCCTGTCATCCTCGGGTAAGGGCGAGGCGCTGGCTGCCGAATTGGGCGGCGTTGGGGTGACCGGGTCGAACCAGAGCAATGACGACGTCAAGCGGCTGGTTGACGCCACCATGGCGCGGTTCGGGCGGATTGACGTGCTGGTGAACTCGGCAGGCCACGGTCCGCGGGCGGCGCTGTTGGACATCACGGATGAGGGCTGGCATCAGGGGATCGACATCTATTTCTTGTCGGCAGTGCGCCCGATCCGTCTGGTGACGCCGATCATGGAGTCGCAGGGCGCGGGTGGGTCGATCATCAACATCACCACCTTTGCCACGTTTGAACCGGACCCGGCGTTCCCGACAAGCGGTGTGGCGCGGGCGGGATTGGCCGCCTTTACCAAGCTGTTCGCAGATAAATATGCACCGCAAGGCATCCGGCTTAACAATGTATTGCCGGGGTTTATCAACAGCCTGCCCGAAAAAGAGGAATTTCGCGCCCGCATTCCGATGGGCCGTTATGGCCGGGTTGAGGAAATCGCGGGAACCGTCAGTTTTCTGGCGTCGGATGCGGCGGGTTATATAACCGGGCAGAATTTGCGGGTGGATGGCGGGATCACGCGCTCGGTCTGAAGGACGGTAACGGGGCGTTAACCCAAGCTGTGCCAGCATGGGCGGATGGAACAGATTGCAAACACCCCTCCGCCCTTTGAGCAGATGTTTTTCACCGTGTCGCTGCGGCGACCGGGGTCTGATCTGCTGATCTTGCAGATTGAACGCCTGCGACAGGCAGTGCGGCTGACACGGGCGGAACTGCCGTTTCAAATTCATGCCTGGGTGGTGCTGCCGGATCATCTGCACACGATCTGGACACTGCCAGACGGCGACTATGCCGCCCGCTGGCGGCGGATCAAAGCGCGGTTTTCAAAGGGGGTTCCGGGCACAGCGCAACCTGTCTGGCAGCCGCGGTTCTGGGTACACCCTTTGTCCACCCCAGAAGATTACAATCGCCACATGCGGGCCTGTCAGATTGACCCGGTGCGGCATGGCTTGGTGGATCAGGCCGGTGATTGGCCGTTTTCATCCTTCCATTCCATGCCGACCTTGGTGGGCTAGACGGTGACTTTAGAAATCAAAGAGATCGCTCAGAAAGCTTTCGCGGCGCTTCTTGGGATGGCGACGGTCATCATCGTCGTCGTCATGACGGCGGCGCGGCTCTTCGCGATAAGGCGCAGCAGCAGGGCGCCCCGGCTCTGGCTGATAGACGGGCGCGGCATCGCGCACGGGCGCGGCTGCCGGACCTGCACCACGTTCGATGATCTTGTCCAGCTCACCCCGATCCAGCCAGACGCCCCGGCATTTCGGGCAATAGTCGATCTCGACGCCATTGCGGTCGGCCATCACCAAGGTTTCGTTGTCTACTGGGCAGCGCATGATTTTCTCCTGACTTGTACAGCTCTTAAATGGGCGCGCGCGCCGCCGGTGCAAGGGCGCGGCATTGCCGGGCGGCAAATTCGTGCTTAGCTGTTGGTCTGTAGGGGCAGGCCGCCCCAAAAAGGATGCGCTGATGACCACGACACCATATGTTCCGCCCAAGGTCTGGACCTGGGATGCCGCCAATGGGGGCCAGTTCGCCAACATCAACCGCCCTATAGCCGGGCCGACACATGACAAGGAACTGCCCGTCGGGCAGCACAAGTTTCAGCTGTATTCGCTGGCAACGCCAAATGGTCAGAAAGTGTCGATCCTGTTTGAAGAGCTGCTGGAGGCCGGACATGATGCCGAATATGACGCCTGGCTGATCAATATCGGCAAGGGCGATCAGTTTGGCTCGGGCTTTGTCAGGGTGAACCCGAATTCGAAGATTCCCGCGCTTGTGGATCTGACCGGTCCAAAGCCTTTGCGGCTGTTTGAATCGGGGTCGATGCTGGTGCATCTTGCCGAAAAGTTTGGTGCGTTTTTGCCCACAAGCGGGCCGGAACGGACCGAGGTGCTGAACTGGCTGTTTTGGCAAATGGGATCGGCACCGTTTGTTGGTGGCGGTTTTGGCCATTTTTATGCATATGCGCCAGAAAAATTCGAATATCCGATCAATCGGTATGCCATGGAAACCAAAAGGCAATTGGATGTACTGGACCGGCGTCTGGCCGAAGTGCCCTATGTGGCGGGGACGGACTATTCGATTGCCGACATGGCTATCTGGCCATGGTATGGCGGTCTTGTTCTGGGCCGCGCCTACAATGCGGCCGAGTTTCTGGACGTGAAAACTTACGCCAATGTCGTCGCTTGGGCCGAAAAGATTGACTCTCGCCCAGCCGTAAAGCGCGGGCGACTCGTCAACCGCAACTGGGGTGATGAGGCCGAGCAAGTGCCAGAACGGCATTCCGCTGCCGATTTTGCAGGCAAGGCGGTGTGACAGGGGGCGCCCTTTTCCCGCATAAGGGCGCAGCCATCGACCCGCGTAGCCCTGCGAGTGGCGCAAGCGAAGATCGTCCTGTACACTGGATTTTCAGGGGCTGGCCACGTGTGCCAGACCCCAGCGATAAGGACTGAAGATGACAGCCACTGTGACGGCACGTCCGCAACAATACCGGTTCCACCAAGGCGACCGGGTCTTGCCCTTTGCAGCCGAAGAATATGACGCCCGCCTTGCCGGACTGCGTGAATTGATGGAGGTGCACGGTGTAGAAGCCTGCGTGTTCACCTCGATGCACAACATCGCTTATTATTCGGGATTCCTTTATTGCTCATTCGGGCGGCCCTATGGTTTGGTGGTGACCCCGACGCAAAGCGCGACGATTTCGGCGGGCATCGACGCGGGGCAACCGTGGCGGCGCTGCCATGGCGACAACATCACCTACACCGACTGGCAGCGCGACAACTACTGGCGCGCGATTCTGTCTGTGGTCGGTGAAGGCCGCGTGATCGGGTGCGAGGCGGATCATCTGACGCTGGTGCAATCGGAAAAGCTGAACCATTTTCTGAAGCCAAAGCGTGGAGTCGATGTTTCACGCGGCACGATGGAACAGCGGATGACGAAATCCGCCGCCGAGCTGGATCTGATCCGCCATGGCGCGGCTGTCGCGGATGTGGGGGGCTTTGCCATCCGTGAGGCCGTGAAAACAGGCGCGCGTGAAATCGACATCGCCATGGTCGGCCGTGACGCAATGGAATTGGAGATTGCCAAGCGTTTTCCAGACGCCGAGTACCGCGACACCTGGGTCTGGTTTCAATCTGGAATCAACACGGATGGCGCGCATAACCCCGTGACCAGCCGCAAGTTGCTGCGGGGGGACATTCTGTCCTTGAACACCTTTCCCATGATTTCCGGGTATTATACGGCCTTGGAACGCACGTTGTTTGTGGGCGAAGTCGATGCCGCCAGTCGCCGGATATGGGAGATCAACGTCGCGGCTCATGAGTATGGCATCAGCCTTCTGAAGCCCGGTGCGTCCTGCGCCGAGGTGACGCAAAAGCTCAATACGTTCTTTGAGGACCACCAGGTTCTGCAATATCGGACCTTTGGCTATGGCCATTCCTTTGGCGTTCTCAGTCACTATTACGGCCGCGAGGCGGGGCTGGAACTGCGCGAA
>CAZCFC010000079.1:0-11140 GCA_964497815.1 uncultured Cypionkella sp. | reverse complement strand
CATGGAGGGCCTGTCGGACGTGCTGCGGATCGAAATGGCGGGGACCGGGATTGAGGTGATTCTGATCGAACCCGGACCGATCACCAGCTGCATCCGCGAAAAGGCCATCCCGCATTTCGAACGCTGGATCGACTGGGAGAACTCGGCGCGGGTTGAAGAATACCGCCCCTTGCGCAGCCGCCTTTATGAAAGCAACGGCCCCGACAAGTGGGAATTGCCCGCCAGCGCCGTTACGGCCAAACTGATTACTGCCCTGGAAAGCCGCAGGCCCAGGGCGCGCTATTATGTCACCATGCCGACGTATCTGATGGGGTTTGCCCGCCGCCTGCTGCCCACCCGCCTGTTGGATTGGGTGATCGCGAAGGGATAATTGCGGATTTCGGTTCGCTTTTTGCCGCCAAGCCCCTAAATCAGGTGCAACTGAAAGGACCGCCCATGATCAATGACCCCCTTTTCATCTTTGGCATGATTGCCGCCTTCGCCGTTCTGATCATTCTGGCCATCGGCATCGGCGGTTTTGCCAAGGGCGGCGAGTTCAACCGCAAACACTCGAACCGGCTGATGCGCTATCGCATCATCGCACAGGCGGTGGCGGTGATCGGGATCGTGGGCTTTGCCTACATGCGCAGCCGGGGAGGCAACTGATGGTCGTTCTGTCCAAGATTTACACGAAAACCGGCGATGCAGGCGAAACGGCGCTGGGCAATGGTGCGCGCGTGGCCAAGCATTCGATGCGCGTGACCGCCTATGGCACCGTGGATGAAACCAACGCCACGGTGGGCATGGCGCGGTTGCATTCCACCGGTGACATGGACGCGGCCTTGCAGCGGATTTCCAACGATCTGTTTGATCTTGGGGCCGATCTTTGCACGCCCGACATGTACAAGGACGCCGACGCCGCCTATCCGCCTTTGCGGATGATCGCCGCACAGGTGTTGCGGCTTGAGGCGGAAATTGATGTGATGAACGCCCGCCTGACCCCTTTGCGCAGCTTTATTCTGCCCGGCGGCTCTGCTTTGGCCGCGCATCTGCACCTGTGCCGAACCGTCTGCCGTCGGGCCGAGCGTGGCGTGGTGGAACTGGCAACGATGGAAGAGGTCAACGCCGAGGCCGTCAAATACCTGAACCGGCTGTCGGATTGGTTCTTCGTCGCCGGACGCATTGCCAACAATGATGGCCATGATGACGTGCTTTGGGTGCCGGGGCTGACACGCGGGGCGTGAAGACGCGACGTCGGGGCGCATGCACGCGTCGTATTTGATCTGTTCCAGCCCCGCCCAACACGATATGACCAGCCCGAGAGCTTGAGATGGCCCTTTGCGGCCAAAACATGGGGAATCGCGATGAAGGTTTTGGTGCCTGTCAAACGGGTGATTGACTACAACGTGAAGGTGCGCGTGAAGGCGGACGGGTCCGGGGTTGATCTGGCGAACGTGAAAATGTCGATGAACCCCTTTGACGAGATTGCCGTCGAAGAGGCGATCCGGCTGAAGGAAAAGGGCATCGCGACCGAGGTGGTCGTGGTGTCTATCGGCGTAAAGCAAAGCCAGGAAACCCTGCGCACGGCTTTGGCCATGGGCGCAGACCGTGCGATCCTGATCGAAGCCACAGACAACGTGCAAACCGACATCGAACCTTTGGCCGTGGCGAAACTGCTGGCCGCCGTGGTGAAGGAAGAGGCACCGGGCATCGTGCTGTGCGGCAAGCAAGCCATTGATAACGATATGAATGCCACCGGTCAGATGCTGTCGGCACTGCTTGGTTGGTCGCAGGCGACCTTTGTGTCCGAACTGGCGATTGACGGCGACAAGGCTGTTGTCACCCGCGAAGTGGACGGCGGTCTGCAGTCGATTTCGGTGAAGATGCCAACGATCGTTTCGGTCGATCTGCGTCTGAACGAGCCGCGCTATGCGTCGCTGCCGAACATCATGAAGGCCAAGGCAAAGCCGCTGGCCGCCAAGACACCTGCCGATTACGGCGTGGACGTGACCCCACGACTGACCATCGTGAAAACGGTGGAACCGGCGGGCCGCAAGGCGGGCGTCAAAGTGGGTTCGGTTGACGAGCTGATTGCGAAACTTAAAGACGAAGCGGGGGTGATCTGATGGCCGTTCTTCTGATTGCGGACGTGAACGAGGGCGCTCTGGCTGCGGATGCCGTGGGCAAGACGCTGGCGGCCGTGGCGGCGCTGGGCGAGGTGCATGTGCTGATCGCAGGTACGGGCGGCGATGCAGCGGCGGCAGAGGCCGCAACATTGTCGGGCGTTTCCAAGGTGTTGTTCGCGGATGATCACGCCTATTGCCACGGCATGGCGGAATCGACCGCCGCTTTGGTGGTGTCTTTGGCAGGCGGCTACAGCCACATCTGCGGTGCGGCCACTGCGTTCAACAAGAACGTTCTGCCGCGCGTGGCGGCATTGCTGGACGTGATGGTGATGTCGGATGTGACCGCGGTGATTGACGCCGATACGTTCGAGCGTCCGATCTACGCCGGCAACGCCGTGCAGACCGTGACCTCGGCTGATGCGAAAAAAGTGTTCACCGTGCGCACGGCCAGCTTTGCGGCAGTGGCTGGCGGTGGTGCGGCCAGCATCGAGAAAATCGGCGGGCCGGGCGAGGCGGGGCTTTCGGCATGGGTCGAGGACCGCGTTGCGGCGTCGGATCGTCCGGAACTGACCAGCGCCGGCATCGTGGTGTCGGGTGGACGTGGCGTTGGCAGCCAGGCCGACTTTGCCTTGATTGAGACGCTGGCCGACAAGCTGGGCGCGGCCGTGGGCGCAAGCCGTGCCGCCGTGGACAGCGGCTATGCACCGAACGATTGGCAAGTCGGGCAAACCGGCAAAGTGGTGGCACCGCAGTTGTACGTGGCTGTGGGGATTTCCGGTGCAATTCAACACCTTGCCGGGATGAAGGACAGCAAAGTCATCGTCGCCATCAACAAGGACGAAGAGGCACCGATCTTTCAGGTGGCCGATTACGGTCTGGTCGCGGATCTGTTCACCGCCGTGCCGGAACTGATCGAAAAGCTGTAAGGCTGATCCCGGACCACAGATCAAAGGGCGCCCCGACCGGGCGCCCTTTGTCATTCAGATCAGGCCGTTGATGACAGGCAACAACGCCTCTGCCACCTCATGATGCACCCGGGGGCCGGGCAAGCCTGCGGCGGCAGGGGCCTCGAACGGGGCGTAATCCATGCCTTCAAGCCCATGCGCGCGGGCCTCGGCGCTGCTGACCGACTGAACATAGGCACTTGCCAGGGGGCGGATGGCCGCGACCATTTCGGAATCCACCAGCATCGGCGCATGGGCCAGATCAACGCGGCGCGTGGGCGATGGCGGCGGTGTGTCAGACATCCACAGCAGGATCGTCCGCCCCTTCAACCGCGCCAGCAACTGCTTCATCCGCGTCACCCAAGCCGCGCGCAGTTCCTCTGCCACCACCTCGAACCGATCAGGGGACCCCTGATGCAGGCTGCGCAGCATGTGGCGGGTAAAGTTGAACTCGGTAAAGTCCACCCGCGGATAGATCGAACGCAGCAACGGCGTTGCGCCCAGAAACCGGTCATTGCGGCGCGGATGCACCGAGTAATACCGGTTGCTCAGGTTCTGGGCGCCCAGCAATTGCACGATCGTCACACAGGCCTGTGCCGCGATTCTGGTGATTTCGATCTCATGCAGGAACACATCAGGTCCAGCGTTCATACAGCCCAGATTGGCCACAGGAAGGCCCAGTTCCCGCTCAATCAGGTCTGGATAAGGCACGCTTACAAATTTGCCGTAGGTTTCAGTCCCCCCCAGTATCGCCACATAGGCCCGTTCAACATCACGCTTTGGCCCGCGGAAAATCAGCCGCGAGTTGCCATATCGGCACGGAAAATAGTCCAGCGACCCCTCGCCGGGAAAAGCATAAGCCATACCACCCACCCAATTGTCTTAACACCCACCGACCAAGCTGCCCGAATTTCCTTACCAAACGGCTAAGTTCGGGATTTGCTTCAAATCTTGCAGGCTTTCCCGCGCCGGCGCAGGCTTGCACCTTGGGGGTTTGCCGCCTTATGGTGCCCCCAAGACCACACAGGGGCAGGGCATGAAAATCCAATCGGTTGGCATCGTCGGCGCGGGCCAGATGGGCAATGGCATCGCGCATGTGTTCGCCATGGCAGGTTATGACGTGCTGCTGAACGATGTCAGCGCCGACAGCCTGGCCAAGGCCGTCTCCACCATCGACAAGAACCTGGAGCGTCAGGTCAGCCGGGGCAAAACCACGCCCGAGGCCAAGGCCGCCGCCATGGCGCGGATCAGGACGACGCTGGTGCTGGCCGATCTGGGCCAGACCGATCTGGTGATCGAAGCCGCCACCGAACGCGAAGCGATCAAGCAGGCGATCTTTGACGGGTTGCTGCCGCACCTGAAGCCTTCGACGATTCTGACCACCAACACCTCTTCGATTTCCATCACCCGACTGGCCAGCCGCACCGACCGGCCCGAGAAATTCATGGGGTTCCACTTTATGAACCCGGTGCCGGTGATGCAGTTGGTAGAGCTGA
This sequence comes from uncultured Cypionkella sp., assembly GCA_964497815.1. Taxonomy (GTDB): domain Bacteria; phylum Pseudomonadota; class Alphaproteobacteria; order Rhodobacterales; family Rhodobacteraceae; genus Cypionkella. The sequence continues at coordinate 6,595 of CAZCFC010000079.1, read as the reverse complement.
TCCGCGGCATCGCGACCGACAAGGAAACCTACGAAACCTTGCTGGCCGTTGTGGGTACCTTGGGCAAAACCGCAGCAAGCGCCGAGGACTTTCCGGCCTTCATCGTGAACCGCATCCTGATGCCGATGATCAACGAGGCGGTCTACACGCTGTACGAAGGTGTCGGGTCTGTGAAGTCGATTGATGAGTCGCTGAAACTGGGGGCCAATCACCCGATGGGGCCGCTGGAACTGGCGGATTTCATCGGGCTGGACACCTGCCTTGCGATCATGAACGTGCTGCACGACGGGCTGGGCGACACCAAATACCGCCCCTGCCCCCTGCTGGCGAAATATGTCGAGGCGGGGTGGCTGGGCCGCAAGACCCAGCGCGGTTTTTACGACTATCGCGGCGATGTGCCGGTTCCGACGCGCTAGGCGCCCAAACCAAGCGTATGCTCGCGCAGCCATGCCAGAAAGCCGCGCGGGTTGCCTTCCCAGTCTTTCAGCACGCTTGCCGGAATCGGCTTGCCGATGTGGGGGCGCTGCGGTTTGAACAGCGACCGCTTGATTTCATACAACAAAAGGCCCTGACGCAGCGTGGCCGAAATCAGATTGGCGATCTGATACATCCGCGAATTCTGGCCCTTGAAGTGGATGGGCACAATGGTCGCGCCCGAACGTTGGATCATTTTGTGGGTAAAGACGTTCCATTCCGACTCAACCGCCGTGCCGAACCATGTCTCTGACGTGGCAACCTTGCCGGCCGGGAACAGGATGATCACACCGCCCGCCGCCAGATGCGCCATGGTTTCAGACCGCATCTGCAGCCCCAGTTCACGCGCGTTTTCCTCATGCGGGAACGGCACCGGAATCATGAATTCGGCCACTTCAGGAATACCGGTCAGCAAAGACCGCGTCAGAATCCTGAAATCCGAACGCACGCGGTTGACCATTTCCGCCATGATCATGCCATCCACCAGCCCGCTGGGATGGTTGGCCACCACAACAACCGGGCCTGTGGCGGGGATATGGGCAATCTCATCGGCAGGGGTATCAATGCGGATCCCCATTTGCCTGATGGCCTTGGGCCAGAACGCCGAGCCGAAGGGGGCCCCAGACCGTTCGAAATCGCGGATCAGGCGCAGCAAAGTCACCTTCGCCGTCAGCCATTCGATCGTACGGATGGTGCCTGCCTTGACCGGGTTCGTGAACGTGCCCGCATAGGACAGCCGACGCATGTCATATTTGCGCGCCCCCCGTGGTGGGTCCACGTCCGGCAAAGCTGCACCATTTGTCTGGGGCGTATCAGTCACGCAGAGTATGCCTTCCTAATCGGTCGCGCTTTAGAAATCTTCGCCAAAGCGATTGGCCACAAGCGTCTGCAACGCATCGGCAAGGGCCGCCTCTTGCGCGCCACTGGTCCGAACGTCAATAGAGGTTCCGCGCGAGGCTGCCAACATCAAAAGCCCCATGATGCTGTCGCCCGACACGGTCATGCCGTCTTTGGTGACTTCTGCCGCGGCATCGAAGGATTCCACCACTTCGACGAATTTGGCCGAAGCACGGGCATGCAGGCCCTTTTCGTTCACGATGCGGAAATTGCGTTCGGCCATGTGGTTCAGGCCCCCCCGCCCAGATCGAGACTGTTGATATACTTGCGCCCTGCATCTAGCGCGGCTGCCACCGCCTCGGCCACCGGCAATTCGCGCGACTTCGCCAATTTGATCAACATCGGCAGATTTGCGCCATAAACGATGCGCCGATCTGGCCCGGCGCAGGCCATAAGCGACAAGTTCGACGGCGAGCCGCCAAACATGTCGGTCACAACCACCACGCCACCGCCCTGATCGACAGAATCAGCTGCGCGGCAAATTTCGGCCTGCTTGCCGGCGCGGTCATGGTCGTCCTCAATGGCGATGGCGCGCACCGCAATTTGCGGTCCGACCACGTGTTCCACCGCCGCAAGATACTCTCGCGCCAGCCCACCATGTGCCACGATCACGATACCGATCACGCGCCTGTTACCTCGATCCAGAGTTGGGCATATTGGCTGCCCTGCGTTCAAGTTCCCGGTGACGTTTTGACACCGGCCAGCCCGCTTCTGCAAGCACCTTGCCCAGTTTTTCTGCAACTGCAACAGACCTGTGTTGCCCCCCGGTACAGCCAAAACCGATGGACAGATGCGCCTTGCCCTCTTCCAGATGGGCCGGAAGCAGCAGCAGGATCAGGTCCTGCAACCTTTGGAAGAATTCAGCAAAGCGCGGGTCCGCCTCGATATAGGCGCTGACCATCGGATCGCGGCCGTCGCCGTGGCGCAGATCGGCTTGCCAATAGGGATTCGCCAGAAAGCGGCAGTCAAACACCATGTCCAACCCACGCGGCAGCCCCCGCTTGTAACTGAATGACTGAACCGACACCGCCATGGGCGAAGTTTCACGGTGATCGAACCAATGGCCGATTTCGGCCTTCAGGTCGTGCGGCGACATGTCCGTGGTGTCGATCAGATGATCGGCGCGGGCGCGGATGGGCGCCAGCAGATCAATCTCGCGCGCGATGCCTTCGGTCGGGGTTTCCAGCGGCGCCAACGGGTGACGACGGCGGGTTTGCGAATAGCGCCGGATCAGCTCTGCGGGGGCGCAGTCGATGTACAGCAGTTCAAGGCTGACGCGCGGATTGCGGGTCAGCGTGTCGATCAGTTCGATCAGGGCCGTGGCGTTGAAATCGCGATTGCGCACGTCAAGCCCAAGGGCAATCGGACGGCCCAGAGCGGGCCCGTCAATCAATCGCGGCACAAGCGACAGCGGCAGGTTGTCGATCACCTCGAACCCCAGATCCTCCAACGCATGAATCGCCGTGGACCGGCCCGCACCCGAGGGCCCGGTGATCAGGGCCAGTTGATGGTCCTGGGTTGGATCAAGGCCTTGCTGCATCGAAGAAAATCCATCATTCCTGCCGCCCGTAGCGCAGATAACACCACAGGGCAGCGTCAAAATGGTCGCTCTGCGTGGCAAGAACAAGGTCAATCGTCGCGCCCAACAGCGTAATCACGTGACGTTGTGGCAAACGGTCGGTTTCGGTGCGGCCCAGATCGACGGCCAGAACGACGGGGGCCTGCGGCAATGGCGTGGCGCGCAGGATGCCGATGCCCCGCGCCTCGATCAGCCCGGAAATCGCGGGCGGACAACGGGCCATCAGGGCCGGACCATCCCGGATGATTTCGGTACGGTCATCGGCCACCAGCATCGCCCCCAATGCCATCAAGCGCAGTGCAAGCCCGGATTTGCCCGCGCCCGATGGCCCAAGGATCAGCACCCCACGACCATCCAAAGCAACGCAGCTGGCATGCAGGATTTCGGAACCCTGCACCGCAGTCACACCGGCAATCCCACCACGAACCGCGCGCCCAGCGGTTCAGAGGTGGCGTCGGCGTTGGTGGGGCGGATATTTTCGGCCCAGATGACGCCGCCGTGCGCCTCGACGATCTGCTTGGAAATCGACAGGCCAAGACCCGAGTTGTTGCCGAAATGGGTGGGCGGACGATCCGAGTAAAAGCGCTTGAAGACCTTGGTCAGCGCCGCCTCCGGTATGCCGGGCCCGGTATCTTCTACCACGATCAGCACGCGGTTTTCCCGCCGCCGCGCCCAGACGCGGACCGCATCGCCGTCTTCGCAGAACGACACGGCGTTGGTGATCAGGTTGACAAACACCTGCGCCAAACGGGCCTCAAGCCCATGCACCTTGATTGGCTCGCTTGGGAAATCAGTAATGAATTCAACGCCCTTACCCTTGGCCTGATCACCCAGATAGTCTGACAGGCTGGACAGGGTCTTGATCAGGTTGAATTCTTCTTCTTCCTCTTTCACCAGTTCGGCATCCAGCCGCGACGCGTTGGAGATGTCGCTGACCAGACGGTCCAACCGGCGCACGTCATGTTCGATCACGTCCAGCAGCTTTTCGCGATGCTCTTCCTTCTTGACCATGCGCATCGACCCCACGGCAGAACGCAGGCTGGCCAGCGGGTTCTTGATTTCATGCGCCACATCGGCGGCGAATTGTTCGTTGGCCTCGATCCGGTCGTAAAGCGCCGCCACCATGCCGCGCATCGCCACCGACAGGCGGCCGATTTCGTCGGGGCGGGCGGCCAGATCGGGAATGCGGACCCGTCCGGGCGACATCTTGCGCGCGTCACGATCGCGGCCCATTTCGGCCGCCGCCGCCAGATCTGAAAGCGGGTTGGCAATGGTTGACGCCAGCACCAGTGACAGGCCAATTGATACCAGCAAGGCAATGACGAACATCTGCAAGATCTGCTCACGCTCATAGCGGACCAGCCGGTCAATTTCGCCTTCGGCCGAGGTCAGGGCAACCGCACCGATCACCTGACTGCCCTGCAGCACGGGCGTCGCCACCGAAAAAAGCGCGCCCCCCTGCCCGCCTTGGGCGGTATTGACCGCCGTTTCGCCCATCAGGGCCTTGGCGAACAGCGCGCGCGCCAGACCTTCACCGCTGGTGACGGTATCCGCGCCATTGCGCGCGCCCAGCAGGCCCGACACGCCTTCCCAGATGGCATTCAGAAAACTTGTGATGATGGCAGAGCGTTCTTCCCCCGCCTGCCCCACCGCATCGCGCGGTTTGCCGATGCCGCGCGCAACCAGGGCGCCCGTCGGATCGAACAGATAGACCTCAACCCCCGGACCAATGGCAAGCTGATCCAGACTGCGCGGCAGTTGCCCGTCCGTGGTGGCTGCGGCGGCGCCGACCACGTCGGAAATCAGCTCGGCTTCGGTCACAAGGCCTTGTTCGCGTTGCAGAACAAGACTGTCCCGGAACGGATTCATGAAGAGAACCCCCGACACCAGAACCACCAGCGCCATCAGGTTGAAGACGATGATCTTGCGCGCCAGCGGAGATCGGTTCAGCGCAACGATCCCCCGCCGCCCCCGCCCTTCGCGCAAGGACGGATCTGCGATGGCGTCGGGCGACACCCAATCTTCGCCCAGCAACAATTCCCCCGGCTTGCCGGCGGGTTTGTCTTTCATGGAAAGGTGCGGAAAGGCTGTCATTCTTCGTTGTAACGATAGCCAATGCCGTACAGCGTTTCGATCGCCGAAAATTCATCATCGACGGCGCGCATCTTCTTGCGCAGGCGCTTGATGTGGCTGTCGATCGTGCGGTCATCAACGTAGACCTGATCATCATAGGCCACGTCCATCAACTGATCGCGCGATTTCACGAAACCGGGGCGCTGAGCCAGCGCTTGCAGCAACATGAATTCTGTCACGGTCAGTGACACGTCCTGCCCCTTCCACGCCACGGAATGGCGCAGCGGATCCATCCGCAGATGCCCCCGTTCCATGATCTTGGTTTCTTCGGTCACCGCAACCTCACCGGTGGCAATCGCATCGTTGCGCCGCAGCAGGGCGCGGATGCGTTCGACCAAAAGGCGCTGACTGAAGGGTTTCTTGACATAGTCATCAGCCCCCATCCGCAGGCCCAACACTTCGTCAATCTCATCATCCTTCGAGGTCAGGAAGATCACCGGCATCGTTGATTTTTGACGCAGACGCTGCAGCAGATCCATTCCATCCATCCGGGGCATCTTTATATCAAGCACGGCCATGTCAGGCATGCGTCGATTGAAAGCGTCCAGCGCGGACTGACCGTCGTTGAAGGTTTCCACCTCAAACCCCTCTGCTGCCAGAGTCATTGAAACCGACGTCAGGATGTTCCTGTCGTCGTCCACAAGGGCGATCCTTGCCATGTTTGGGCTTCCCTATTCTGCTCGGCTTGCCTGATTTTTGACACACATTCGGTTTTTCGCCCCAAGGAATCAACCGCAAACTGCGAATCACCTTATCTAACGGTCTATTGGAGCGTCAAATTCCCAAAGGAATGACTAATTTGCCGCAGTAATTATCGAATGCGCGGATTGGTTGCGCTAACCTCAAATTGGTTGCGCTAACCTGAAGTTGGTTGCGCTAACGGTGGCAATGCGTCCTATTCCTGCTTTTCGGTGCATGTTATAGCGAAAAAAGGAGTGCTGCACTGCGGCGCTCTCCGAAGGCAGCCATTGGCCCGGGTGCCTGAAATTCAGTCATTGCACCGCCTGTCGGGGCGGCAAAGGGAGCTTGCAGGATGACAAATGGACGCGTGAACCCATCACACACACTTGAGGATCAAGGCATCAGCGGGTTGGGCAACGTCTATTACAACTATATCGAGCCCGCATTGGTGCAAGCCGCTGTTGCGCGCGGCGAAGGGCGTCTGGGCCAGGGTGGTGCGTTTCTTTGCACCACCGGGAAATTCACCGGACGCTCGCCCAAGGACAAGTTCGTGGTGCGGACGCCTTCGGTGGAAGACACCATCTGGTGGGAAAACAACGCCCCGATGACGGTGGACGCCTTTGACCGGCTGCATGCCGATATGCTGGACCACATGAAGGGGCGCGATTACTTCGTGCAGGACCTGTTTGGCGGCGCTGATCCGGTGCATCGGCTGGATGTGCGGATGGTAACCGAGCTGGCATGGCACGGGCTGTTCATCCGCCACATGCTGCGCCGCCCGGAACGGACCGAGCTGGACAGTTTTGTCCCCGACTGGACGGTGATCAACTG
>CAZCFC010000078.1:0-11200 GCA_964497815.1 uncultured Cypionkella sp. | reverse complement strand
CCGGCGGCAGCGATCAGAAATGGCAGGGGCAGCAGCGACAGCACCAGCCCCGCAAACAGGATCAGCGGCGCGCCCGACATATCCGTCACCGGATCAAACCGCAGCGCCGCAAGGCTGATCAGACCGGCCACAAGCACCGCCAGCCCGGCCGCCATCGCCGCCGCACGGGGCAAGGCCACCGGCCCCGCCATCGCCATCGCGCCGCCAAAGAACGTCACCGCAAAAGCGGCCAGTGCAAGTACCACCCGCTCGTCCAGCAGGTTTTCATCGACAACGACACTGAGCCAGTACAGGGCAAGCGCAGCCAGCGCTCCAAAAAGTGTCATCGCCAGCCGCAGCGGCATATTCGGGGTCATCGCGCACCTCATCTTTGGGTGCAGGATAGACCGCCGCGCCAGCCGCGACCAGACTGCAATCAAGCACGACCGCCGGCCGGGGCAGGCTTAGAAATCGGTCGGCGCGCCACCTTCCTGTTTGCGGCGGGCGACAAACTGGCGCAGTTCTTCCTGATGATCGCCGTTCATGTCTGGGGCTTCAAAATCCGCGATGATCTGCTTGTAGACACGGTGCGCGCGCTCTGATGTCCAAACCGCGCCGTCCAACTGCCACGCCTCATAATTGCGCCAATCTGACACCATCGGCGCGTAGAACGCGGTCTGATAGCGGTCCTGGGTGTGCTGACAGCCAAAATAATGACCGCCCGGCCCCACCGACTTGATCGCGTCAAAAGCCAGATCGTCGGGCGTGGTCGCCGTTACCGAAGCTTCAAAATAGCGCTGGATCATCTGCAGGCCGTCACAGTCCATGATGAAGTTTTCCGGGCTTGCGATGAGACCGCCCTCCAGCCAGCCCGCCGCATGGTACACCATGTTGGTGCGGCTTTGCACAGCCGCCCACAGGCTGTTCGATGTTTCCCACATGGCTTGCCCGTCAGGCACGTTGGCGGCGCAGGTGCCGGATGATCGCAGCGGCAGCTTGTAATGCCTTACCAATTGCCCGGTCATCTGCGTCGCGCGCATGTATTCAGGCGTCCCGAATGCTGGCGCACCGGATTTCATGTCGACGTTCGAGGTAAACGTCCCCAAGGCCACCGGGCAGCCCGGATTGATGAATTGCAGCAAGGCCACCGCGGCAAGTCCTTCGGCCAGCGACAGCGTCACCGCCCCCGACATCGTTACAGGCGCCATCGCCCCCGCCAAGGTGAAGGGCGTGATCACCACGGGCTGACCGCGCTTGGCCATCCGCATCGCCCCGTCCAGCATCGGGTAATCGTGCTGCAACGGCGAAACCGAGTTGATGTTGGTGTACATCCGCGGCTTGGCCTTGAACTCATCCTCTGACAGCCCGCCTGCAATGCGGACCATTTCCATGACATCCTCGACCCGCTCTGCGCCCAATGAGTAGGCATGCACGACCTTGTCCGTCAGCGTCAGCTTTTCATACAGACAGTCCAGGTGGCGAATGCTTGCGTGAACGTCGACAGGCTCGACCGGATAGCCGCTGTTGACATGGATGCAGTTGAAATACTGCGTCAGTTTCACGAATTCCTTGAAGGTGGCAAAATCCCCGGTGCGCTTGCCGCGTTCCAGATCCCAGGCATTGGGCGGGCTGCCGACGTTCAGAAACAGCATATGCTTGCCGCCCATGATCACTTCGCGATCCGGGTTGCGCGGGGTAATGGTAAAGGTTTCCGGGGCGTGACCCAGCATCTCCATGACGAAATCTTCGTCCATCTTGACGTTGGTGCCGTTCACCGTGCAGCCGGCTTTTTTCAGATAGGCGATGGCATCAGGGTTCAGAAACTCGATGCCGATCTCTTTCAAGATCCGCATGGTGGCCTTGTGCACCGCCAGAACGCCCTCGGCGTCCAATGGCTCGATGGGGCGATCCGTGTTCACCGGAATCCGCCATGGCATCTGATCCACCGCTGCAGATCCTGCCCGGCTTTTGTTGCCAGCCCGGCCCCCGGCGCGCGCGCGCTTGCGGTTTGAATCGTCGGTCATGGTCGCCTCCATCGGTTGCACGACAGCCTGTGTCCTGCGTGTTGCGGCCAAGATGGACGAAAGGCAGGCCTTGCGCGCACTCTGCCACCGACGCCAAAGCGTCGTTTTTCGCAGATGAAGCGATCAGCGCGCCGAAAGACCGTCGATCCAATCGCCCAAACGGCTGATATTGGGCAAAACGGCGGGGGCGTGGGCGGGCGGATCAGCGGGGGTGGGAAGGGCGGTCAGCGCGGCCAGACGGTACGTGCCTGCCGCCCCGCCTGCATCCAGATCATGCAGACTGTCGCCCACCATGGCCACCCGGCCGGGCGTCAGACCACAGGCCTGCACAAAGGCAAGCAGTTGCCCCGGCGCGGGCTTGCCGCCCCATCCGGAATCGCACCCTGCGACGAAATCAAACAGTTCGATCACCCCCGCCCCGGTCAGATGCGCCCGCGCCGGTGCCTCGGTGTCATTGGTGGCAAGACCGATCTTCAGCCCCCGCGCCCGCAACGCCCCCAGCACCGCCGGCAAATCCACAGCAGGCACCATGGGCGCCGCCGCTGCCAGCCGGTTCATCACGGCATTCAACGCGTCCCGCGTCAGATGGGGCACGTAGGGCAGCACGATGTCGGCAATCTCGGGCGTGGTCATCGCGATCACCGGACTGTCGGGCGCAAAATCGCAGGTTGCCACATCAAAACCCAACACCGGCCCCAATCCCGGCTGGCCCAGCTCGGCCAGCAGGCTTTGCGTCCACGCCCCCCAACTGGCGCGAAAGTCAAACAGCGTGCCGTCCTTGTCGAAAATCACCGCGTCAATCATCTGTCACGTCCAATGTTGGTGCTGCGCGCCGGGCAGCGCCAGCCGCGCCTGCATCGGTGTGGTGTAGGGCACTTCGGCCTGATCACAAAAGGCCATCACCCGCGCATCATCCTCGGTCAGGAAATCCAGAACCGCACCCAGAAACACCGGATTGCCCGCCAGCGTGGGCAAATCACCCTGCCCCGCCCCCGAAGCGTTAAGAAAGGCTCCGATCAGGTCAGGTTGCCCCAATAGCCAGGACAGGGCCTGCAAGGCCAGAGTCTCAGCCGATTCTTGCCGATTCATCGGTTTTTCTCCAGATTATTCACAGAATTCGAACAAATTGCGCGCGTTTCATTACACATTCAGAAAGGAATTCTTAACCACTTGGATGGCACACTGTAACCATCGTGTAACAGGTTCAGCAGGTTTTCTCTCAATGGTCGGCAAGATTCTGATTGTAGACGACGTGGCCACCAACCGCATCGTCATGAAGGTCAAGCTGCAGGCGGCGGGCTATTTGCCCGTGCTTGCGGCGACTGCGGCCGCTTGCCTTGAAATCGCCGCTCGCGAAGCGCCCGATCTGATTCTGCTGGACCTGCTTTTGCCCGACCTGTCCGGGGTTGAGGTGTTGAACCGTCTGCGCGCCGATCCCGTCACCCGTTCTGTCCCGGTGGTGATGTTTTCCGCCAGTCAGGACCCGACCGCACGGGCGCAGGCATTTCGGGCGGGGGCGGATGAATTTCTGACCAAGCCGATTGATGATCAAACCCTGCTGGCCCGGATCCGAAGCTTCATGCGCGCCCGGGATCTGGTTGAAGGGTATGGCACTCAGGATGGCAGCATCGCCATGCTGGGTCTGGCCGAGGCTGCAGCCACCTACCACCCGCCCGGACAAGTGGCGATCGTGACCGCCCGCAGCGACACCGCCCTGCGCCTGCGCCGAGAAATCGCCGCGCATATTCCTGACCGTGTCATCCCCATGACTGCGGATGAGGCCCTTTCCGAAGGCCTGAAATCCAGTGCGGCCCCCGATGTGTTCCTGATTGAATCCGATCTGGGCAATGCCGCCAACGGCTTGCGCCTGATGTCGGAACTGCGCAGCCGCACCAACACCCGCCATGCGGCCTTTTGCCTGCTGGTGCCGCCGGGGTCGGCGGTTGGGGCGGCGGTGGCCTTTGACCTTGGCGCAAACGATATGGTCAGCGCCACCATCCCGGGTGAAGAAATCGCCCTGCGTCTGGCCCGGTTGCTTGCGCGCAAGCGCGAGGCCGATCACATGCGCGCGTCTGTTCAGGACGGTCTGCGGCTGGCGATGATTGATCCGCTGACCGGGCTGCACAACCGCCGCTATGGCGCGGCGCAGCTGGCCGCGATTGCCGATCGCGCCTGCAAGTCGGGAACCGCCTTTGCCGTGATGGTGGTTGATCTGGATCGGTTCAAATCGGTGAATGACCGTTGGGGCCACGCGGCGGGCGATGCTGTTCTGGTCGCTGTCGCGGGCCGTCTGGCGCAAAATCTGCGCGGCGGCGATTTGCTGGCGCGCATTGGTGGCGAGGAATTCCTGATCGCCCTGCCTGACACCAGCCTGACCGAGGCGCGCGGCGTGGCGGAACGGCTGTGCCACGCGGTGGAAGAAGCCCCGGTCTTGCTGGGCGATGGTGCCGGGCTGCGGGTGACCGTGTCGATCGGCCTTGCCATCAGCAACCACGCCGACCTGCCACATTGCATTGACGCCGTGTCTGAAATCGTTGACCGGGCCGACCGCGCGATGCTGGTATCCAAATCCGGCGGGCGCAATCAGGTCACGATCAGCCGCACCGCTGCCTGACACTGCGCAGGCTGCAGGGCACAAACCCCGGGGCCCATAGTCCCGAAAACTGGCCTGAACCTGCCGATCTGCGCCCAAATATCCTGCGGCGGCAAAGGCACCCGCACGAGGTGGCACACAAGACCGTCGGCGTCGGCCCAACGCTGCGCAAGGATCACACCGGGCAAGCCCCCGGTGCCGCCACCTGTGGCGTTTGACACGCGAACCTCAGTCGGGCTGCTTTGCGTCCCGGTCCGGGCGCAGCCGCTGTTCCAGCCGGTCGGCAAACGCGGCGCGCTCTTGGGGGGGCATGTTGATCAGAAATTCCCGCAGCAGATCCTGTCCCAGTTGCAGTTGGTGCTCCATCCGCCTTTGTTGACTGTCCATGATGGCGCTCAATGCATCGGGGGCAAAGGGATCTGCGCGCAAAGCACCCAGCAACGCCTGCGCATCCTGCCCGCGCTGGCGTCTGGTTTCGCGCAACTCGGGCGCCTTGGCCAGAAATGCCTCGCGCAGGGCCCGGCGGTCGTCCCGGCTCAAAGCCTCGGAAAACGGGCCAAAGCCCAACTCGCGCCCCATGTCCATGCGCCCGCCCTCGCCACGATGGTTCAGCACAGCCCCCGCAACAACACCCGCCACCGCGAGGTTCAACGCCACCGAAACGGCCAAGGCGATCCGCAGCCCTTTCCCAGATTTCGCCACAACCGGCGTTTGAACATCGCTCATCGGTTCAGTCCTCGGTCAAAAGGGCGTCCACGCCCGGCATCAGATCAACAGCTTCAACACTGCTGCCCGCAATAAATCCATCGGCCAGCATCATCACGGTGTCGGGCTGCGCAAAGCCGATGTAAAAACCCGCCATCGCCACAGTCCCAAGCCCCGCCAAGACGCCACCACCGCCAAACAGTGCGGAAAGGCCGCCCCAGACGCCTGTCTTGCGCGGCGGCACAACCCGGACCATTGGCGCGGGTTCAGGTTGCAGCCCTGCGGCATCCGCCAGCACACGCGCCATCAGGGCATCCGACGGCGGCACCTCGGACCTGCGTGCCGCGGCAAAAAGAGCATCAAGATCATCCATCATTCAGCCTCCTCATAGCCCAATGCCTCGCGCTGACCGGCAAGTGCGGCCGTCAAGGCGCGTTTGCCCCGCGCGGTCAGGCTTTCCACCGCCTCGACGCCGATCTGCATGATCAGGGCAATCTCGGGATTGGTCAGCCCTTCGATGTGGCGCAGCACAACCGCCTCGCGCTGACGGTCGGGCAGACCGGACAACGCAAAGTTAAGCGCCGTCATCCTGTCGGCCTCGATCATCCCTGCCACAGCACTTGCTGCGCCATCTTCAGGTTCGGCCACGGCGTCCAACGTCTCGGTCTTGCGCCTGTGTCGGGCCCGCAGACGGTCGGTGCACAGGTTGGTGACAACTCGGTACAGCCAGGTCGATACCTTGGCCTCGCCCTGCCGCCACTCGGGGGCCACCCGCCACAGCCGCAACATCGCTTCTTGCGCGATGTCCTCGGCCTCGGCCCTGTCGGCCAAAAGCCTTGCGGCATAGCCCAACACGCGCGGCAACAAGCGATGCGCAAGCAGACGCGCCGCCTCGGGGTCCCCATTTGCATAGAGCACCACCAGCGCATCGTCACTTACCTCGGCAAGGGTATCGCGGGCCATTGTCATCCTGCTGTGGACTTACCCGCCAAGGGGTGGATCGGCAATCATCATATGGAGGGCGCGCGCCCGATCACAGGCGCGCGCGGGTCGTTTCAATTGTCGGCGTCGTCGCCGTTGTCATTGCCCCAGAAACCGCCATGACGGCCTTTGCCATGATGACCCATGCCGCCACGACCGCCACGTTCGCCCATCTTTTCTTTGGCTGCATCGACCTCGGCCTGAGTGATCGCGCCGTCGCTGTCGGCATCCACCATGTCAAAGATCATGTCGGGACCGGGACGCACCGCCATTTCCGCCGCCGACAGCAACTTGTCGCCATCAGTGTCCAGCCGGGTGACCATTTCAGCCGCCATGGTGTTGACACGCTCGGTCATCACCTTCAGGTGCATCGCGGCCAATTCGTCGCCCGACAACAAGCCATCCTTGTTGGCATCGACTTCGGCGACACGGGCGGCGCGATGGGCATCCATCTCGGCCTGGGTCACCTTGCCATCCTTGTCAGCATCCAGAGTGGCGAAATCAAAGCCCGGCATCGGCCCCATGCCGCCGCCCATGCCCCATCCCATGCCAGAGCCGTTTTCTGCAAAGGCTGCTGTGGACAGGCCCGCAGCCAGCACGCCGACAAGGGTAAGAGCCGAAAGGGTGAAATTCGTTTTCATCTTCATCTCCTGCTTTGGCCACAACCATCCGTCGCGGCTTTCATACCCAGTCAAACGCCACAGCCTTGCGGTTCCGTCGCCATCCGCTGCATTTTTTCTGCGCCCCTTGCGACAAAGGCGCGCTGGGTGCAAACGCCCCCTCCCCAAGCTGCGCGAAATCGCCTAAATGATGCATTCAACAGCAAGGAATGCCCTGATGCCGCAAGACGCCATGATCGCGGATGCCTATGCAGAACGCCCGCTCTGGCCTGCCATGCGCAATGGCTGGAAGCGGCGCTGCCCTTCCTGCGGCACTGGTCCCTTGCTGCGCAGCTATCTGAAAGTACGCGACAGTTGCCCGGTATGCGGCGAGGAACTGCACCATCAGCGCGCCGATGATGGCCCGGCCTATCTGACCATTCTGATCGTGGGGCACCTGCTCGCCCCCACCATCATGTTCGTCTATTCCACCTATCGGCCCGAGCCGACAACGATGGCGGCAATGTTTTCGGTGGCCTGCGTGGCGCTGTCTTTGTACTTGTTGCCACGGCTGAAGGGGGTTCTGGTGGGCGTGCAATGGGCCAAGCGCATGCATGGTTTCGGCGCCCCTGACCGGGATGAATGACGAACATCAGCCCATCCGGTCTGCCGCCACGGTGATCTTGTGGCGCAAGGTGGATGCCGGCGTGCAGGTTCTGATGGGTATGCGTGGCCATGCCGCCGCGTTCATGCCGTCAAAATACGTGTTTCCCGGCGGTGCCGTGGACCCCGAGGATCACACCACCCACGATACGGCCCTGTTGCCGCTTTGCCGGGCGCGTCTGGCCTTGGCCTGCACGGCAGATGCCCCGCCCCCCGCCACCCTTGTCGCGGCCGCGCTGCGCGAGTTGTCCGAAGAAACCGGGCTGACGCTGCCATCCCCCACCCCCGGCAGCCTGCGCTTTGTGTTTCGCGCGATCACCCCGCCGGGACGTTCGCGCCGCTTTGACGCACGTTTTTTTCTTGCCGATGCCCGTGACGTCGAAGGCGATGTGGAAACCTTTGCCGCCGCCTCGACCGAGTTGTCGCACCTGCATTGGATTGGGCTGACGCAAGCACGCGCTTTGGATTTGCCCTTCATTACCGAAGTTGTTCTGGCCGAAGTCACCGCCCTGATGGCGGGCCATCCACAACCGGGCGTGCCTTTTTTTGACAACTCGGGCCCGGTGCCCACCTTTCGGCGGCTGGACTGATCAGCCCTGATCGACCTGATCAGACTTGTGCACCGGCCAGACCGGATGCGGCACCGGGTCTTTCGTCTTCAAGAAGAACTGCCGGAAAATCTGCGCATAGCTTTCGTAGACATACCCATCATTGCGGCGCTGATAATGGTCACGTCTGGCCGCATAAAGACCCGGCAATTTGTACCACGGCACGGCGGGGTGCATGTGATGAACCGCATGGAAGTTATTGTTCAAAAACAACAAAGCCAGCGGTCCGCGATCTTCGATGATCACCGTGCGGGCGCGCGGCGCCTCATGCGCGCGATGCTCCAGATAGGTGCGGATCTTCAGCAACCCATACCCCACATAGGCCGACACCACATAGGCCCACAGCGGCATATCCCCCACCGCCCACAGCCACAAAAGCACCAGAACCACACCCAATCCATGCAGCTGCCACGCTGTGCGCACGCCAGCATCGCCGCCCCGGATCAAGGCGGCGTCGGATCGCACGAACAGATAGGTCGACAGCGCAGGCCCCAGCACAATCCGGCCCAGCAACGTATTGTTCAGTCGCAGGATTTTCTGCATCGGGCGCGAAGTCTGCTCCCACAGCTTCGGGTCCATGTAGTTCGACTCGGGGTCGTCATAGGGATCGGTCAGGTTCGGGTCATGGTGGTGCAGCAAATGCAGGTCGCGAAAGCGCACATAGGGCACAACCAGGGTCAGCGCCGGGAATACAAGCGCCTCATTCAAGCGGTGGCTGACAAAGGGGTGGCCATGCAGAATCTCATGCTGCAACGAAGAAAACTGTGCAATCGCCAGCGCCGTCAGCACAATCGCCAGCCCCCCCGACAGGTGCCAGACCGAGGTGCCGATCATCCAGATCGCATAAGTCCCGCCCAACATTGCCAAAGTCGGCCATTCTACGGGGCGGTCGGTATGGGTCTGCATTTCGGTCTCCGGGCAAAGGCGTGCGTCCGCAATATCACTTGCCAAGGACCGGGGTAATTCCCAAGATACGCACCGAACGGTCAACATTGGTGATAATAGTCAACGCATGCCGGATATGATCGACAAACGCGACCGTGCGGCCCTGTTCCGCACCCGGCTTGCGCAGGCCATGGCCGAACAAGGGCTTAGCCAAAGCGTCCTTGCCCGCGCGGTGGGGGTGGATCGCTCAACCGTATCGGCACTTCTGGCCGGGGGGACGCGATTGCCAAACGCCCAGCTTGCAGCCGATTGCGCCCAGGCCCTGGGGGTGTCTTGCGACTGGCTGTTGGGTTTGGCGGGCCGCCCCGAACCGGTCGCTGACCTGCTTGCGGCCTCGGTCACCCTGACCGACGCCCCGCGCGCACTGTTTGATGCCAGGATTTTTGGCTGGCATCAGCAGGCGGCGGGATACAAGATCCGCCATGTTCCGGCGACCCTGCCCGATATGTTCAAGCTGCCCGAACTGGTGGCATGGGAATATCGTGATCACCTGGGACGCAGCGCCGATCAGGCGATTGCGGCGTTCGAGGACCAGCTGCAGTGGATGCGCGGGGCGCGATCTGACTACGAAATCGCCCTGCCCGCCCATGAAATCAGCAGCTTCACCGCCGCAACCGGCTATTGGCAGGGACTGCCCCCTGACCTGCGCCGCGCCCAGCTTGATCATCTGATCCGCCTGTATGACGAGCTTTACCCCGCACTGCGCCTGTATCTTTTCGACGCACACCGGGTGTTTTCCAGCCCTGTCACGGTGTTCGGCCCGCATCTGGCCGTGATCTATCTGGGCCGCCATTACATCGCCTTCCGCGACCCTGCCCGCGTGCTATCCATCTCGCAGCACTTTGACTGGCTGGTCCGCGCCGCCCCCATGGGTGCGCGTGAGGTCATGGGGCATCTGCGCGACCTGCGGGCATCGCTTTAGCGCAGCATCTGCAACCGCCGCAGATCATAGCCGTTCCAGTCCAGAATCTCACGCGCGGCAATCAGCCGGTCCGGTGGCAATGCCCCGTCCCGGTTCAGGATAAACCCCAAACGTCCGTTGGGGGTGCCGATGACCAGGGTGCGGTAATCCGCATCCGCCCATAAAACCCACCATGGCCCGGGCTGCCCCGGCACCACAAACCGCCCCGGCCCATCAGGCTGCATCAGGCCCGCACCCTGCACCGGTTTGCCCGACAGACACAGACGAAAGACCACAGACAGGCCCGCGGCAGCCTTCGAAACCTCTGCCCCGCCCGGTTTGCAAGCCGCTGATGTATTGGCAAAATCCGCCACCTGCACCCAACGCCCGATCAGCCGAGACGGGTCCAGCACCGCGTTCGAATACATCGGGGCATCCGGGTTGCGATAGCGCCCGACGGCAACAGGGGGCGCAGAGGGTGTGCAGGCCGCCAGCACCAACAGCGCGACAATCAGTCGATACACAACGTCACCATCACCCCGTTATCCTGCAAGATGTCGTTGCAACCGAACATCGGCTTGAACGGGGCGCAGCTGCCTGACCGGGCCAGACAATAGCCGTCGCAGTCACTTTCCTTCTTGCAGGATTTTCCGGCATCTTTGGTCAGGGTGAAACAAGCCTCACCGCCCGATTTTCCCGTGCTGCGCCATGCACCACCCTTCTTGATACAGGCAAGTTCCTGCGGCGAGGCGATGGGCTTTGCCATCTGGGGCTGGGCAACGGTTTGCGCCGCAACAGGCTTGGGGCTGGCTTCGGGTCTTGACGCAGCAACCGGGGCAGACCC
The DNA here is from genome assembly GCA_964497815.1 of uncultured Cypionkella sp. Lineage (GTDB taxonomy): Bacteria > Pseudomonadota > Alphaproteobacteria > Rhodobacterales > Rhodobacteraceae > Cypionkella. Next base: position 358 of record CAZCFC010000078.1, on the reverse strand, counting down.
GGGCTTTGCCACCGCTGACGCCGCAGACGTTTCAGCGGGGTTGGACGCATCCAGCGCCGTCGTCGAGATCGCCCCCCCCATCGCCCCCGCCGTGATCGGGTTCGCGGCAGGTCGCGCATGTTTATCCCCGGCACCCGGCAAGGCCAGCGTACACGCAGTCAGCAGAACACAACACAGCAACACCAAAAGGCGCATCGGCAGCCCCCAATTTCTGCCGCAACAAGGCCCGATCCACCCGGCGGGCGCAAGCCCCTAGTAGGGTTGCGGATGCGCGCGGTGGGCAAAGTCGATTTCGGCCATCACCTCATCCGAAAGCACCAGTTCTGCGCCGCCGATGTTGGTGCGCAACTGCTCCAAC
>CAZCFC010000077.1:0-11230 GCA_964497815.1 uncultured Cypionkella sp. | reverse complement strand
GATGCTGACCCGCGACCAGAACATCGTGGATATTGAATTCCAGGTGGTGTGGAACATCAAGGATCCGTCGAAATTCCTGTTCAATCTGGCCGACCCCGAGGACACCATCAAGGCGGTGTCGGAATCGGCCATGCGCGACATCATCGCGCGGTCGGAACTGGCGCCGGTGCTGAACCGGGACCGTGGCATCATCGCCAGCGACCTGCAGACCGCCGTGCAGACCACGCTGGACAGCTATGACAGCGGCATCAACATCGTGCGCGTCAACTTTGACCGCGCCGACCCGCCACGCGAAGTGATTGACGCCTTCCGTCAGGTGCAGGCGGCGCAGCAAGAACGCGACCGGCTGGAAAAAGAGGCCGACGCCTATGCCAACAAAGTCACGGCAGGCGCGCGTGGTCAGGCCGCGCAGTTGGTCGAAGAGGCCGAGGCGTATCGCGCCCAGGTCGTGAACAACGCCGAAGGTGAGGCCAGCCGCTTCTTGTCGGTCTATGCCGAATACATCAAGGCCCCGGAAGTGACGCGCAAGCGCATGTATCTGGAAACGATGGAAAAAGTGCTGGGTGGCATGAACAAGGTCATCCTTGACGGTGTCAACGGAGAGGGTGGCCAGGGTGTTGTGCCGTTCCTGCCGCTGAACGAGTTGGGCAAGATGCCGGCCGCTTCGGCGGCGGCCACCGGGGGGGCGAACTGATGCGGACCGCTTATATTCTTCCGGCGCTTGCCGTTCTGGGGGCCTTGGCGCTGTCGTCGGTGTTCATCGTTGATGAACGCGAAAAGGCGCTGGTGCTGCAGTTTGGTCAGGTCAAGCAAGTGATCGACAAGCCCGGATTGGGTTTCAAGATCCCCTTCATCCAAGAGGTTCTGCGCTATGAGGACCGAATTCTTGGTCTGCCGACGCAAGCCAAGGAAATCACGCCGCTGGATGACCGCCGTCTTGTGGTGGACGCCTTTGCACGCTGGCGCATCATCGACCTTGAGGTCTTTCGCCGTGCCGTGGGTTCTGGCGGGGTAGAGGCGGCGCGGGCCAACCTTGATCAGATCATCTCTGCCGAAATCCGGCAGGTTCTGGGGTCCGTGCCCAGCCAGAAGGTGCTGTCGGAAGACCGCACCAGCCTGATGAACCTGATCCGTGACAACGCGCGGGCCAAGGCCAAGGGGCTGGGGGTGGACGTGATCGACGTGCGGCTGACCCGTACTGATTTGCCCGAACAGAACCTTGAGGCGACCTTTGCGCGGATGCGGGCCGAACGCCAGCGTGAGGCCACCGATGAAATCGCCCGTGGCAACGAGGCCGCGCAGCGGGTTCGGGCAGCGGCCGATCGTTCGGTGGTCGAGGTGACCTCGCAGGCGCGCAAAGAGTCCGAAGTGATCCGCGGTGAGGCCGACGCCAGCCGCAACGCAATCTACGCCGACGCCTTTGGCCGTGACCCCGAGTTCTTTGCCTTTACCCGGTCGCTGACGTCCTATGAACGCGCCTTGCAGGGCAGCAATTCGTCGATCGTGTTGCAGCCGGACAGTGAGTTCTTCGATTATCTGGGGTCCGAAAAGGCCCCGGTGGCGGCTGCGCCCGCACCGTGATCCTGCTGTTGGGTCTTGGACTGGTGTTCGTGATCGAGGGGCTGGTGCTTGCACTGGCCCCTTTGCGTATGGAGCAGTTGCTGCAGGCTTTGGCCAGCCTGACGCGGGATCAGCGCCGCATGATCGGTCTGATATCCGTTGCCTTTGGGGCCGCGCTGATCGCGGTGGCGCGGGCCTTGGGCGCGTGACGGCCGACGCGCTGCTTTGGCTCTTGCGCGCATCGCTCACAGGGTGACACTTCCGTTCACAACAGATTGAGCCGCCGAGACTGGGTTTGCATTGTGTCTGCCGCAGCTTAAATGATGATGCGGCTATCGTGTGCGGGGGCCGGTCCGAACGGCCCCTGTTGAAAAATGAAGGAGTTCGGACGTGCTTGATCGCGCTTTTGCTTTGACGACTGTTGCCCCGCGCCGGTTCGGGCCGCGCAGCATGATGTTGGCCATCGGGCTTGGCCTGTCGCTGGCCATGGCGCCCGCTTTGCCGGTGCAGGCCTTTGGGGCGCCCGACAGCTTTGCTGATCTGGCCGAGCAGATCAGTCCCTCGGTGGTGAACATCACCACATCCGCGATGGTGGCGCAGGCCACCGAAGGCGGGCCGATGGTGCCGCCCGGATCGCCGTTCGAGGATTTCTTCAAGGATTTCATGCCGCCGGACGGTGGCGGCAATGAGCCGCAGCGATCCGAGGCGCTGGGGTCGGGTTTTGTGATCTCGGCAGATGGCTATATCGTCACCAACAATCACGTGATCGAAGGGGCCGATCAGATCGAGATCGAATTCTTTGGCGGCAAGCGGTTGGATGCCAAGCTGGTTGGCACCGATCCCAAGACCGACATCGCGCTGCTGAAGGTCGAAAGCCCCGATCCGCTGCCCTTCGTGGCCTTTGGCGATTCGGATTCGATGCGGGTGGGCGATTGGGTGATGGCCATGGGCAACCCGCTGGGGCAGGGCTTTTCGGTGTCAGCCGGGATTGTTTCGGCCCGGGGGCGTGAATTGCAGGGGACGTATGACGACTTTCTGCAAACCGATGCTGCCATCAACAAGGGCAACTCGGGCGGGCCGCTGTGCAACATGGACGGTCAGGTCGGTGGGGTGAACACCGCAATTCTGTCTCCGACCGGTGGGTCAATCGGGATTGGCTTTTCGATGGCGTCCAATGTCGTCAGCAAGGTGGTGGGGCAGCTGAAAGAGTTCGGTGAAACCCGGCGCGGCTGGCTGGGCGTGAAGATTCAGGACGTGACCCCCGATGTGGCCGAGGCGATGGGCATCTCGGTGGCCAAGGGCGCGCTGATCACCGATGTGCCAGAGGGTCCGGCGAAATCCGCAGGGTTGCTGGCAGGGGATGTGATCTTGTCCTTCAACGGGCAGGAAATCACCAATGTCCGTGACCTGACCCGCACCGTGGCCGACAGTCCGATCGGTGAGGGCGTGCCGGTGCTGGTGCTGCGCGAAGGGGCTGAAACCACCATTGACGTGACCTTGGGTCGCCGCGAAGAGGCCGAGGCCGTGGTGCAAACTTCGGCCAACCCCGATCAGCCCGCCGTGCCGCAAAAGACCGAAGTGCTGGGTCTGACCGTGGTGCCGATGGATGAAACGGTGGCCAAGGATCTGAACCTGCCCGCAGGCAGCACCGGCTTGGCGGTCACGCATGTTGATCCCGCGTCCGAAGCGGCTGGCAAGGGGGTGATGCCGGGCGATGTGATCGTCGAGGCAGGTCAGCAAAAGGTGGTGGCGCTGTCCGATCTGGAGGACCGTCTGTCCGAGGCCAGGGACGCCGGTCGCAAGTCGATCCTGCTGCTGATCCGGCGCGAGGGTGATCCGCGCTTTGTGGCGCTTGGCATCGAGTAGGCGGCTTTCGGCACGAAACGGGGCGGCAGGGGAAACCTTGCCGCCTTTTTCATTGACCTAGCCCAGTTCGGCCAGCAGCCGCGTGCGAAACGACATCAGCCAGTCGGCGCGGGTTTCGGCGATGGCGCGGCCGGGGGCGGTTTGCATGGTGTCAACCAGCCGCAGCAGTTTGGTTTCGATATGGTCCAGCGCATAGCGGCGGTCGTTCAGCGGGCGGCGCTGGGCCATCGGATCGTCGCTGTCGAACAACTGCCCGCCCATGGCACCGGCCACATGAAACATCCGGGCTATGCCGATGGCCCCCAAGGCCTCAAGCCGGTCAGCATCTTGCAGCACGCGGGCTTCGGGGGTTTCGGGGGCAATGGCTGCGGAAAAGCTGTGGGCCGTTATGGCATGGGCGACGCCGGGCAGTTTGGGCTTCGGATAGCCATCGCGGCGCAGGAAATCGCAGGCGGCCTCGGCCGACAGTCGCGACGCCTGCGCGCGGTCGGGGTGGGATTTCGGCAGGTTGATCAGATCATGGAAGATCACGGCGGGCAGCAGCACCTCAAGATCGCAAGGCAGGTCCATCGCGATCAGTTTGGCATTGGCCCAGACCCTGCGCAGATGGCCCAGATCATGCGCGCCGTCGATCGGCTGCGTGGCCCATTGGCGGGACACTTCGGCCTCATAGCGGGCCTGGCGGCTGGCGGTTTCGGCGGGTGTCATAGGTCGGACAGATCGGTGGCGATCAGGCCCAGTTCCTTGGCGGCGGCCAGAGAAAGGATGGGGCTGTCCAGCCCGCGATCGGCCTGATAGCGGCGGATGGCTTCGGCGGTTTCCGGGTCCACCATGCCTGTGACCGGATGGGGAAACAGCCCGCGCGCCTTCATCGCGCGCTGCACGCTGGCGACAAAGTTGACCGTCACTTCGGCGGGGCAGGGCGCATGGAACCAGACCTCTTCGCGCATCTGCACCATACGCTGATGGGTTTTGGTCTGAAAGGCGGCAGGCGTGGTGACGCGGCCGCTATCGTCGCGCACCTCTTCGGCCACGACGATCTGTTCGGTCACGGTTTCGATCACGGCGGGTGTCGTCGCGGCGGCCCAGCATTCGCCATGCCGGGATTTGGGCGGGCCTGGGGTGTCCAGCCGCACCAGTTCCATGGCCAGATCGGCCCGTGCGGGGGCCGTGACCTGCGTGCCGTTGCATCCCGCCAGAACAAGCGCCAGCACGCCACCGATAAGAACCGCTTTTGTCATGCCCTGCCTGATCTGCCGCCCGGTTGCGCCCCGGCCTTTTCCTTGCATGACCATAGCGGCAAAACCTGTGGCTGGAAAGTCTTTGCGCCACCGGCTGCTGCACTGCGCGGCCTCTGGCAAATCTGCAGGATCTGGCCTATGTCGAAGATAACCCGTTGGGGATGCAGCAAGGCAGGGAAGCGAGAATGGCGAAGATCACTTATGTCGAACACAGCGGCAAAGAACATGTCGTGGATGTGGCCAACGGTTTGACCGTGATGGAAGGTGCCCGCGACAACGGCATTCCCGGCATCGAGGCCGATTGCGGCGGCGCTTGCGCCTGTTCCACCTGCCATGTCTATGTCGATCCGGCCTGGGTGGACAAGCTGCCGAAGAAGGACGCGATGGAAGAGGACATGCTGGATTTCGCATGGCAGCCCGATCCGGTCCGTTCGCGTCTGACCTGTCAGATCAAGGTCAGCGATGCGATTGACGGTTTGCGCGTGCAGATGCCGCAAAAGCAGATCTGATGCAGTGGCCGGGGCTGGCGCTTGGCCTGATGGCCGCGCCCGCCTTGGCACCCCCCTGGCCTTGGCCTCCCCACCGGCCTTGGCTTTCACCGGGGCCGACCGGGTGGTGCACCCATGTTGCATCATGCGGTTCCCTGTGGGGTGATCGGGCCATGGGCCTGCACCCATCCTCCGCACCCATCCTCCGATGCAGGACTGCGGTCAGAACGGCAGGGTGGCGCCCGTGTAATCTTCAAAACACCCGGTGTTGGCGATCGAAAGTGCTGCAAACTGTGCTGCCAACCCTTGGGCCGATTGCGTGACGGTGATGTCAGCGCTGTCTCCCCCCATGTCGGTTTGCACCCAGCCGGGGTGATAGATGCCGACCGCCACGCCATCGCGGCGCAAATCCATCGCCAGATTGCGCCCCAAATTCAGAACCGCAGCCTTGGAGGCGCGGTAGATATAGCTGCCCCCCGGCGCGCGGGCGTCTGACCCCATCACTGACGCGATGATGGCGATCTTGCCCTTTGCGGCGCGCAGTTGCGGCAGCAGGGCCTGTATGGTCAGAAACACACCGGTGACATTGGTGGCAAAACCGGCAGCCCAGTCGGCGGGGGCAAAGCCGTTGTCCAGTGTGTCGCCGGATGCGGGATAGATGCCCGCGTTGCAGATCAGCACATCAAGGGGCATTGCCACCTTAGCCGCCAACCCGGCCACAGATTGCGCATCGGTGACGTCCAGCCCCAGCAATCCGCCCTTTGGCTGGCGGGCGGTGCCAAACACCGCCATACCGCTGGCAGCATAGTGATCCAGCAACGCCGCACCAATGCCCCGGTTTGCGCCGGTGATCAGAATGGTCATTCAGTTTGCCTTGCGGGACGGCATGAAGGGCAGCGGTGCCACCGGCACGCCGTCTTCCAGCAGGGCGCGGGCCTCATCCGGTTTCGCCTCGCCGTAGATCGAGCGTTCGTCGATCGTGCCTTCATGCATGCGCCGGGCTTCGGCCACAAAGTTCAGCCCGACATATTCCGAGTTCGCCTCGACCTGACGGCGCATTTCGGCAAAGGCCGCTTCCATGTCGTTGGCAGGTTCGGCCAAAGCGGGTTTCCGGGGGCCATCCCCGGCACTGCGCGCGGGGCGGACGGCAGGCGCCATCAGGGTTTTCTCGATCCTGGTCGCGCCGCAGACCGGGCAGGCCAGGTGGCCCGCGCCCTGCAAGGCGGCAAACGCCTCGGCGGACTGAAACCAGCTGTCGAAATCATGGTCTTTGGGGCAGCGCAGGGAATAGCGGATCATGGCGTTAACCGAAGGTTGGACAGTCTTGACCTAATCACGCTGCGCCTGAAATCAAGCGCTGACAAGGGGGGACTTGGCGGCCATTTCTTCGGGAAGGTTGGCCAGCAGGTGGCGCAGTTCCGGCTCATTGACCTTGCGCGCGGCTTTCTCGGCGGCAAACCATTTGCGCCGACGCTCGCCGCGTTCGGGGAATTTGTCCTTCAGCCGCGCCACGCGCAACGCGAACACCTCAACCTGACAGGCCAGCGCCTTTTTGGGCGTCAGCAGTTTGTCATAGTTGAACAGGCCAAGGCTGGTTTCTGCGACCTCGCCTTCGACGCCGGCCTCTTCCCATGCCTCACGGGCTGCCGACCCTGCCGGGGTTAGCCCGCCAATCGGCCAGCCCTTGGGGATCACCCAACGCCCGGTATCGCGTGAGGTGATCAGCAACACCTCGACCTTGCCGCGATGCATGCGCCAGCAGATCGCGCCGTATTGCACGGTGCAGATGCTGGGGCTGGCTTCGGCCGGGGCCAAGGGAAGGCTGTGTTTCATGCAAGCTGCCTGTGGGATCGTGTTTTTTGTGGCAAGGCCTTTGGCGACCGAGCATCTGTTTCTTTATATATTACACACAGAATCGCATTTGGACAGCTGTTGCAAGATCACGGTTGCGCGTGTTGCGCCGACGGGGCGGTTGCGATGGATTGTCTGCGGACACAGGGACAAATATGACACATTCATGACAGTCATCGGCCCCCTTCTGATCGGCTCCGAGGTGTACCGCGGTTCCAGCTATGGCGGGCAGCATCCGCTGCGGGTGCCGCGCGTGTCGACGGTGCTGGACCTGTGCCGCGCCATGGGCTGGCTGTTGCCGGGTCAGTACCGATCCAGCCCGCGCGCCAAGGCGGCGGCTTTGACCGCGTGGCATACCCCCGCCTATGTGGCGGCCCTGCAGGCGGCCGAGGCACAGGGTGCCGTCAGCGACGCGGTGCGGGCGCGTCATCACCTGGGCACGCTGTCGAACCCGGTCTTTGCGCAGATGTTCCGCCGTCCGGCCACCGGGGCCGGGGGCGTGTTGCTGGCTGCGGAATTGCTGGCGGGGGCAGATGCGGGGGCTGTGCATGTGCCGGGCGGTGGGACGCATCACGGGCTGCCCGACCGCGCCAATGGCTTTTGTTATCTGAACGATCCGGTTCTGGGCATTCTGGCGCTGCGGCGGGCAGGGCTGCGGGTGGCTTATGTCGATATTGACGCCCATCACGCCGATGGGGTCGAGCATGGCCTGGCCGCTGATCCGCAGGTGCTGTTGATCTCGGTGCATGAAGAGGGGCGCTGGCCGTTCACCGGGGCGTTGGGGCGGGTCAGCAACTGTCTGAACCTGCCCGTGCCGCGTGACTACAACGACACCGAGGCGCGGGCCGTGCTGCATGGGGTGATCCTTCCGGCGGTGCAGACCTTCGCCCCCGATGTGATCGTGTTGCAGGCAGGGGCGGATTCGTTGCTGGAGGACCCGCTGTCGCGCCTGTCGCTGTCCAACAATGCCTACCGCGAGGTCCTGCGCGCGTTGCGGCCCCTCGCGCCGCGCTTGCTGCTTTTGGGCGGGGGCGGCTATAATCCGTGGTCGGTGGGGCGGTGCTGGACACTGCTTTGGGCCGATCTGGCGGGCCATGCGGTGCCCGACCTGCTGCCACTGGCCGCGCAGGCCGTGTTGCGCGGTTTGCATTGGGGCGGTGGAGCGCGCCCGGGTCCGGCAGAGCGGTTGCTGACCACCCTGGCCGATCCCCCGCGCGAAGGCCCGGTGCGCCGCGAAATCACCGCGCGTCTTGCGCAATTGGCCGCGCGATGAGGCGGGCGTTTCTGGCACTGGATGTGCCCGAACCGGTGGTGCAGGCTTTGCGGATGCAGCAATTTCTGTTGCCGCTGCCGCGCAAGGTGGACAGCTTTCATCTGACGCTGGTGTTTCTGGGCGAACAGCCGGACGCGGTTTTACTGGCGGCACATGATGCGCTGTGCGACGTGTCGGTTGCATCGTTTTCCATGTGTCTGCAAGGGCTTGGCCTGTTCGGCGGCACCCGTCCCCGCGCGGCTTGGGCCGCGGTTGCGCCCAATGACGCGCTAAGTGGTCTGCAAGCGCGCTGCGAGGTCGCCATCCGGCAATCTGGCTGCCCCGTCCAGTCGCGCCGTTTTGTGCCTCATGTCACGCTGGGCCGGTTTCCGCCGCCCAAAGGTGCCGATCTGATGCGGCTGGAGCGGGCGATTGCCAGCGGGCAGGGCTTTGCATCCCTGCCTTTTCTGGTGGCCGATATGGTGCTGTACGAAAGCGTTCTGGGCCCGAAAGGCCCGCGCTATGTTGAACTTGCCCGCTATCCGTTCAGCGGGTGATCGCTGACTGAATGGCCGCCACCAAAGCCCCGGCATCGCCTTCGGGGCGCAGCGCGTCGCGGGCAATGGCGGCCATGGCATTTTGACGGGTGCCGTCCAGCGTGGTCAGGGCCGTGGCCACGGTTGCGCCCGTCACCGGCAGTGCGCCACCGCTTGCATCCAGCGCCGCAAAGGGGGCTGCGAAATTCGCCACCGAGGGGCCATGCAGGATGGCCGCGCCATGGCGGGCGGGCTCCCACGGGGTATGGCCGCCCTTGTCGGCAAAGGTGCCGCCGATGATGCAAACCCCGGCCATGGCGTACCAGGTGTCCATCTCGCCCATGGTATCGGCCAGATGCACCGGGGTCTGGGGCGTTGGAACCTGCCCCTTTGACCGCTGCGCAAAGGCCAGTCCCCGCGCGCTGATCCGGGCGGCGATGTCGGGGGCACGGCGCGGATGGCGCGGCGCAAGGATCAGGTGATCGAACTGCCCGCGCGCCGCGACGAAGGCATCCAGCAGCAGCGCCTCTTCACCGTCATGGGTCGATGCGGCCAACAGGGTGCGGTCACGGCGGGCTGGTGGCGCAAAGGGCGGTGGCAGCACTGGCGCTGGACCAAAGGCCTTCAACGCCAGCACCGGCCCCGCTGCGGCGGCAGGCAGGCCAAGGGCCAACAGCCGGTTCAGCGATGCCGGATCCTGCGCCGACACCCAGTCAATCCGCGCCAGCGTCCGCGCCATGATGCCGCGCAGCTTGCCCCAGCGCCGGGCCGACCGATCTGACAGCCGCGCCCCGATCACCAGCACCGGGATACCGCGGGCATGGGCCGCGGCAATGCGCGCGGGCCAAAGTTCATTCTCGATGATCACCAGGGCGCGCGGCTGCCAGCGCCGCAACACACGCGCCGCCGCCCCGCCGCTGTCCAACGGGGCCAAGGCCGCAACCACGCCCGGCATGCCCCAACCCGCCACCATCGCCCGCGCGGTGGCGGTGTTCGCCGTCACCAGAACCTGCAAACCGGGCTGGGCCACCAGAAGGTCGCGCAGTACCCAGCGCGCCGAGGCCAACTCGCCATTCGACGCGCCATGCAGCCAGATCGTCGGCCCCGCAACAGGGCCGGGGCCAAAGCCCAGTCGCTCGGCCAGCGGCCCCTGACGGCGCAGCACCAACACCAGCAGCACAAGCGGCAGGCCCAAGGCCATCAATATCCGATAAAACACGATCATCGGCCCTGATTATGCAACGCAAGCCCACATCACAAGCGCGCTATGGCGGCGGAGGGCGCCGCGCGGGCCAGTTGGTGGCCAGATGATAGGCCTGCCCCAGTGCCAGAACGGCGGCATCAGCCCCCACGGCCCCCGCAATCTGCATCCCCATCGGCAAGCCCAGCGCCCCGAACCCCACCGGAACCGACAGCGCAGGCAACCCGATCAGGCTGACCGGGATCACCACCTCCATCCAGCGGTGATAGGTGTCCATCTCGATGCCGTTGATGGTCTGTGGCCAGCGCCATTCCACCGGAAACGGCCAGACCTGCGCGCTTGGCAGCACCACCGCGTCAAAGCGCGTGAACAGCCGCGCCATATGGGCGTAATAGCGGCTGCGGATCACGCTGGCCTCATAAACCGCCTGTGCGCTCAGGGTCTGGCCGCGCTCAATCTCCCACAGGGTTTCCGCTTTCAACTGCGCCCGTTTGGCGGGATCGTCGTAAATCGCCTTGAACCCGCCCGCATTCAACATGGCGCGCAAAGTGGTCCAGGATGCCCAAAGCTTCTCGGCAGGGAAGGGCGCGGGCAAAGGCTCGACGACGGCCCCCATCGCTTCCATCTGCCGCAAAGCGTCCTCGCACACCTCCAGAATGCCCGGCTCGGTCTCATAAGCGCCGCCCCAATTGGCCGCCCAGGCAATGCGCTTGCCCTTCAGACTGGCGCCCTTGAGGCCCGAGATATAATTCCCCACCTCGCGCCCAAAAGGCACCTTGGGGTTGCTCCCGGCCTGCACCTGCAAAAGCCGCGCCACATCCTCCACCGTGCGCCCCATCGGGCCTTCGGTGGCAAGCGTGGCCAGATGGGTGTCGCCCTCGGCATCGCCCTGCACCAGCCCCCAACTGGGGCGAAAGCCGTAGACATTGCAAAACCCCGCCGGGTTGCGAAGGCTGCCCATCATGTCGCTGCCATCGGCCACAGGCAACATGCGCGCCGCCAATCCCGCCGCCGCCCCGCCAGATGATCCACCGGCGGTGCGCGTCAGGTCATAAGGATTGCGGGTCGCGCCAAAGACCGGGTTGAAAGAATGACTCCCATGCCCCCACTCCGGTGTGTTCGATTTTCCAACGAAAATCGCCCCCGCCCCACGCATCCGCGCCGCCAAAAGATCATCCGCCTTCGGCACGAAATCGGCAAACAAAGGGCTGCCCCAGGTTGTCCGCAACCCCTTG
>CAZCFC010000076.1:0-11374 GCA_964497815.1 uncultured Cypionkella sp. | reverse complement strand
TCGCGCCCAGATCGAAATCGAAGTCACCGCGTTCAAGGGGTAGGCATGGAAGACTGGAAACATGGTGGCTTTGGGCTGTATGTGCATTGGCCATTCTGCGAGTCAAAATGCCCGTACTGCGATTTCAACAGCCATGTTGCTGCGAATATTGATCAAACCCGCTGGAAACAGGCCTATTTGGTGGAAATCGACAGGCTTGGTGCCGAAACGGCGGGTCGGCGTCTGGATAGTGTTTTCTTTGGTGGCGGCACGCCTTCGCTGATGGACCCCGAACTTGTCGGGGCAATTCTGACGAAGGTCAGGGCCACATGGCCGATGCGAAATGATCCGGAGATCACGCTGGAGGCAAATCCGGGATCGGTGGAGGCCGGACGTTTCAAAGCCTATCGCGACGCCGGCGTGACCCGCATTTCGATGGGCATGCAAGCGATGAATGACGAAGACCTGCGGCGCCTTGGCCGTCGACACACAAGCGCCGAGGCCCGTTCGGCATTTGAAATTGCGCGGACATGCTTTGAACGGGTCAGCTTTGACCTGATCTATGCCCGTCAGGATCAGACGCTTTCTGACTGGCGGAAAGAATTGTCGATGGCGCTGGACTTGGCCATTGATCACCTGTCGCTGTACCAACTGACGATCGAGGATGGCACGGCCTTTGGTGACAGATTCGCGAAGGGCGGCCTGCGCGGGCTTCCCTCGGATGACATGTCAGCGGAAATGTATGAAATAACACAAGATTTGACATCGGCGCATGGGATGCCCGCCTACGAGATTTCCAACCACGCGCGGTTGGGCGCTGAATCAATGCACAATTTGATTTATTGGCGCGGTGGCGATTATGTCGGGATCGGCCCGGGCGCGCATGGCCGCCTGTCGAAAAACGGCATACGCTGGGCGACAGAGGCGCCAAAGCCACCCGCGCTGTGGCTGGAGATGGTCGGCAAAGGCAAGCCCGGAGAGCTGCCGCGACAGGTGCTTTCAGCGAAAGATCACGCGTTGGAATATCTGATGATGTCACTGCGCCTTCGTGAGGGTCTGGATCTTGCGCGCTATACTGCCATTTCGCAAACTGCGATCAATCCGCAGGCCGTGAAGCATTTGGTGGATATTGGGATGATCACGGCCGATTCGGCACGAATCTGCGCAACAGAAAAGGGGCGCATGGTTCTGAATGCCATCATCCGTGAACTGGCAGAGGATTAACGAACCACGCAGCTGTCGCTGGGGTTCTGGGGGCAACGGCACTGTGGCGGATTACCGATGGTGCAATCTGTCTTCACCGGCAAAAGCCATCATTCCGTGCGGCCGCAAGCCATTCATTCAGACAGCCATGTCCCTGGGAATGACAGACAACACCTGACAAAGCAGATCCAGATCTTCAAGCGAACGATAGCTGATGATCAGCTTGCCACCCACGCCGCCCGGCTCGTGATCAATTCTGACGCCCATCCGCAAATTTGCCGAAAGGTCCGCCTCTATTGACCGAGTATCGGCATCTTTGGTTTCGCGGCCATTCGGAGGCCGCTTCGCCGTGGGCTCTGCGACAGCTTTGCGTGCCAATTGCTCTGCGTCGCGCACCGACAAGCCGCGCAATACAACTTGCCGTGCAAGTTCAGAGGCGTTGGGCGTTGTGATCAGCGCGCGTGCATGTCCGGCAGACAATTTGCCCTCCTTGACGAAGGATTGAACGTCGTCAGGCAGGGTCAGCAATCGCAGAAGGTTGGCGATATGGCTGCGGCTGCGCGACAACGCTTCGGCAATCTTTTCCTGAGTGTGGCCAAAGCGTTGCATCAGTTGCTTATAGGCCAAGGCTTCTTCAATTGCGTTCAGCTCGGCGCGTTGAATATTCTCGATGATCGCAATTTCAAGCACTTCAGAGTCGCTGAACTCTCGGACGATCACGGGCAGCTCGTGCAGTTTCGCCATCTGCGCCGCGCGCCAGCGGCGCTCTCCGGCGACAATTTCATAGCGCCCTCCGTCACCGATTTGACGCACGATCAGGGGCTGAATCACACCTTTTTGACGAAGCGAATCAGCAAGATCCTTCAACGCTTCGGGTTCAAAATCACGCCGCGGCTGGTCCGGATTTGGAACAATGTTCTCAACCGGGACCATAAACTCTTGACGCCGCGGCGCCATGGTGGATGCGCGGGCGGTTTCAAGATTAACATCGGCCATAAGCGCCGAAAGCCCTCGACCCAAGCCACGACGGTCTGATTTCTTTTCCATCAAATGCGTTCCTGCATGTGTCGGTTGATGATCGGGTGCCGGGCAAGGACCTCGGCCGCCAACGCGCGGTAAGCCTCAGCACCTTTCGATGCCGAATCATAGGTCAATACCGGCTGGGCGTAGGACGGCGCCTCACTAAGTCGGACGTTGCGCGGGATAACCGCCTTGAAAACCAAGTCACCCAAGGTCTTGCGTGCATCGTTTTCAACCTGCTGCGACAGACGATTGCGCCCATCAACCATCGTAAGCGCAACACCCTCTATCCGCAGGCCCGGGTTGGCATTCTGCCGCACTTCGCGAATGGTCAGCAGCAATTGCGAAAGCCCTTCCAAGGCAAAAAATTCGGCCTGAAGGGGCACCAGAACAGCGTGACTGGCCACAAGCGCATTGACGGTCAGAAGACTTAACGACGGCGGACAGTCGATTAACACAAAATCAACATTCAGGGCATCCATTCCAGGCCCGCGCAGCGCGTCATGCAGCAAAAAACTGCGCTTTTCGTTCGCCACAAGCTCCATATCCGCCGAGGACAGGTCCGAATTTGATGGACAGATGAAAAGACCTTCAAACTCTGTCGGCATTACTGTTTCTGCCAATGGAAGCTCTTCGATAATCAGATCATAGCTGGTTTTTCGCCGCATGGATGGCAGAATGCCCAGGCCGGTGGACGCATTACCTTGTGGGTCCAGATCAATCAACAAGACCCGCGCGCCGGATTCCACAAAAGCCGCAGCCAGATTGATTGCCGTTGTGGTCTTCCCCACCCCCCCCTTCTGATTGGCAATCGCCAAAATATAGGGGCGCGGATTGCGCTGAGACTCAAGCATGCCTGACATCTTTCAAAACAAGGATAGAGGCGCTTGTATCAGTTCGGCTGCCATGGGATTCAACCTCAAACTGCCAAAGGGACCGCGCCTCGGCAATTTCAGCGGCGGCGTTGGCTCCTTTGGGAAAAAGGCAAATGCCATCGGGCTTGAGGTGCCGGAAGGCATGATCACAAAGATTTGCCAAAGACGAAAGCGCCCTGGCAGAAATCACATCAGCGCCCTGCGGCGTAAGTTCTTCAATACGTTGACAAATAACCTTGACGCGCAGATGCAGTGCGCGCGCTGCCTCGGTCAGAAAGACAGCCTTCCGGCGATCTGATTCAACCAGCGTCACAACAAGATCCGCCTGATGCTGATCAGCAAGAATCGCAATCACCAGCCCGGGAAAACCGGCCCCACTGCCCAGATCAAGCCAAGCGCGCGCATGCGCCGGACATAAGGCAAACAGTTGTGCCGAGTCCAAAAGGTGTCTTTGCCACAGGTCTGATACCGTTGATTTTGCAACAAGATTAACGGCAGGATTCCATTTTTTGACCAACTCGCACAGGCCATGCAGCCTTTCTTCTGTTTCACGTGAAACATCGAGCCAGTCAGGTATCTCTGTCAGCGTCATTGGACAGCCTTTGCGCGTCGGTGCTTGCGAATATGCGCCAAGATAAGCGTCAACGCTGCTGGCGTCATCCCTTCAATCCGCCCGGCCTGCGCAAGGCTTGAAGGCCGGACGCGGTTCAATTTCGCGGTCAACTCTGTCGACAGCCCGGGCAAGCCATTGAACACAAAGCCATCTGGTATGACGGCCTCTTCTTCCTTCTGAAGCGCGGCAGCATCGGCATTTTGCCGATTCAGATATTGTGCATAAAGAGCGTCATTCGCGACTTGTCTTTGAATATCTGCAGGGAACTGTTCAAATTCAGGCACCAACTGAACGATTTGCGACAACTCAACATCGGGGAATGCCAAAACCGCCAAGGCAGTGCGCTTTGCACCATCTTGGCTAACTTGTACGCCCACCGCCGCCAAATCGCGCGCGTTAAAGGTGCTGGCGCCAAGAACCGCAGCGGCACGGCCAAGCGCATCGCGCTTGACATCAAAGGCACGCTGGCGCTCGGGTCGTACACAGCCAAGATCAATCCCCATCGGCGTCAGCCTTTGATCGGCATTGTCAGCGCGAAGCGTCAGCCGGAATTCAGCACGCGAGGTGAACATCCGATAAGGTTCTGTCACGCCACGAAGGGTAAGATCATCAATCATAACGCCTATATAGCTGTTTGATCGACCAAAAATACAACTAGTGGTATTCAGCGCCAAGGCTGCAGCATTCAGCCCGGCAACCATCCCTTGTGCAGCCGCCTCTTCATAGCCCGTTGTTCCATTGATCTGGCCGGCCAAGAACAGCCCGGGCATAGCTTTCAACTGCAGCGTCAGATCAAGCTCTCGGGGGTCAAAGTAGTCGTACTCGATGGCATAGCCAGGTTGAGTGATAACCACCTGCTCAAGCCCCTCGATGCTTCGCACATAATCAAGCTGCACGTCTGCGGGCAATGACGTTGAAATGCCGTTCGGGTAGATCGTATCGTCGTCCAATCCCTCGGGCTCAAGAAAGACCTGATGCGAAGACTTTTCGGCAAACCGGACAACCTTATCCTCGATCGAGGGGCAATATCTCGGCCCTACACCTTCGATATGGCCGCCATACATCGCTGACTTATCCAGGTTCTGGCGCACAATGTCATGTGTCCGCTCATTCGTATGCGTTATCCCGCAAGCGATCTGACGTGCAAAGGGTTTGCGGTTCATGAAAGAAAAGACGACGGGTTCAGAATCGCCCGGCTGGCTTTCAAGCGCGCCCCAATTGATCGTTTTACCATCAAGTCGTGGGGGCGTGCCGGTTTTCAGTCGCCCCCGCGACAAGCCAAGCGCAGCAAGTTGTTCGGCCAAATGCACGGACGGGCGATCCCCTATCCGCCCACCCGAGCTTTGCTGATCGCCTATGTGTATGATTCCATTAAGAAATGTTCCAGCTGTCAAGACCACAGCGCCTGACCGGATCTCACTTCCATCCACCATGACGGCACCCGAAATGCGCCCTTCTTCGACAAGCAACCTGACGACTTCACCTTCGATCGTTTCCAGAAGTGGCTCATTTGCCAAAAGCTGCTGTATTGCGTGGCGGTACAGCTTTCGATCCGCCTGCGCACGCGGTCCCTGAACTGCCGGTCCTTTCCTGCGGTTCAAAAGGCGAAATTGGATGCCCGCCA
Source organism: uncultured Cypionkella sp. (assembly GCA_964497815.1). Classification (GTDB taxonomy): domain Bacteria; phylum Pseudomonadota; class Alphaproteobacteria; order Rhodobacterales; family Rhodobacteraceae; genus Cypionkella. Next base: position 6,060 of record CAZCFC010000076.1, on the reverse strand, counting down.
TGTCAGCCGCCCGCGCCATGATGCCGTCCATTGCATCAATTTCGCGCACCAAATGGCCCTTGCCCAAGCCACCGATTGCCGGGTTGCAGGACATGACACCAACGCCATCTTTTCGAAGCGTGATCAATGCCGTACGGGCGCCACGACGCGCCGCTGCGGCTGCGGCCTCTGCGCCGGCATGGCCCCCACCAATAACAATGACATCAAAATGTTTCACGTGAAACACCCTCATTTCCCGATACAGAAGCTGGAGAATATCTCATCGAGCAGGTTTTCGACATCGATTCGCCCCAATATCATTTCCAAAGCCCGGGCAGCTGCGCGAAGATCCGCCGCAACGAGTTCCGGCAATACCAGACCCCGCCGCAGGCTGAATTCAGCAGATTCCAACCCTCGGACAGCTACGGTCAAGGCGTTACGCTGCCTTTCCCGAATCAGCAATCCTGCTGATGCTGCCTGACCCTGCAATTTTTCGGTAATTTCCCGGATCAGCGCCTCCAGTCCAAGGCCGGTCTTCCCCGAAACAGCAATTTCAGCACCTTTGTAGAGATCACCTTTGCCCTGAACGATGATGTCACCCTCTGTTGGCTGTAGCAGCAGGGTCTCATCAGGCTCACCGCGCAAGAAGACCCGCAAATCAGCAGACCGAGCGCGCTCAATGGCCCGCCCAACACCAATTTGCTCAACCCGGTCTTCTGCGTCGCGCAAACCGGCGGTGTCCAAAAGCGTCACGGCCAGACCAGAAAGATCCATACGAACTTCGATCACATCGCGCGTCGTTCCTGCGATTTCCGAAGTAATGGCAGCTTCCCGACCGGCCAAAGCGTTGAGAAGCGTTGATTTTCCAACATTCGGCGCACCGACAATCGCGACTTCAAATCCATCACGGATGCGCTCGGCGGCCGTTGTTCCCCGCAGTTCCGCCCGCAATTGCGTCAAAAGACCGGCGATCAATCCATTGACCTCGGGCGTCACATCTACCGGTACATCCTCGTCCGCAAAGTCGATTGTGGCTTCAATCAGCGCCGAGGCTCGCACCAAATCCTGTCGCCACCCGTCAACCCGCTGCCCAATTGCGCCCGAAAGCACCCGCTGCGCTTGCCGACGCTGAGACTCTGTCTCGGCATCAATAAGATCTGCCAAACCTTCAACCTGCGCCAGATCAAGGCAACCATTTTCAAGCGCCCGCCGGGTAAATTCGCCCGGTTCTGCCATCCGCAGGCCATCCATCCCGGATAAGACCCTTAGAACAGAGCTTATCACCGCAGTACTGCCATGCACCTGCAATTCTGCGCTTGCTTCACCTGTAAAGCTTGCCCCTTCACCGAAAAGGATCACAAGCGCCTCGTCCAGCACATCACCTTGCCAAACCAGCCTTCGCAACGCCGTCTGGCGCAGTTTCGGCAAGGCGCACAGCCAACCAATAGCATCATGCGCCAAAGGGCCAGAAAGGCGTATGACGGCAACGCCCGCTTTACCCCGGGCACTGGCCAAAGCGAAGATAGTATCCATGCTTAAACCTTTGACTCTAAACGCTTATCAAGCGTTCATGGAATCGAAGAACTCGGTATTGCTCTTGGTTTGCTTCAGCTTTGAGATCAGGAATTCGATGGCGTCGGTCGTGCCCATGGGGTTCAAAATCCGGCGCAGGACATACGTCTTCTGCAGATCCGTCTTTTCGACCAGCAGATCTTCCTTGCGGGTGCCCGATTTCAAAATATCAATCGCAGGGAACACGCGCTTGTCAGCAACCTTGCGATCCAGCACGATTTCGCTGTTGCCGGTGCCCTTGAATTCTTCGAAGATCACTTCGTCCATTCGGCTTCCGGTATCAATCAAAGCCGTCGCAATAATGGTCAGGCTGCCGCCCTCTTCGATGTTGCGCGCCGCGCCGAAAAATCGCTTCGGGCGCTGCAGCGCGTTGGCATCGACGCCCCCTGTCAGCACCTTGCCTGATGATGGCACCACGGTGTTAAAGGCACGGCCCAAACGTGTGATGCTGTCCAGCAGGATCACCACATCGCGTTTGTGTTCGACCAGCCGCTTGGCTTTTTCGATTACCATTTCAGCCACAGCCACGTGCCGTGTCGCCGGTTCGTCGAAAGTCGATGAAACAACCTCGCCCTTCACAGAGCGCTGCATATCGGTCACCTCTTCAGGCCGTTCGTCAATCAGCAAGACGATCAGATAGCACTCGGGGTGGTTTACGGCGATTGAATTGGCGATGTTCTGCAACAGGACGGTCTTGCCGGTGCGCGGTGGTGCCACAATCAGGGCACGCTGGCCTTTGCCAATCGGACAAACCAGATCAATGATCCGGGCAGAACGATCCTTGATGGTCGGGTCTTCGACCTCCATCTTCAGGCGCTCATCAGGGTACAGCGGTGTCAGGTTGTCGAAGTGAACCTTGTGCCGGGCCTTTTCGGGATCGTCAAAGTTGATCCGCGTGACCTTCGTCATGCAGAAATATTTCTCATTCTCACGCGGAGCAGCGATGACGCCTTCAATCGAATCGCCGGTGCGCAGGCTGAACTGGCGCAGGATTTCAGGCGAAACATAAATATCATCGGGACCGGGCAAGTAGTTTGCAGAAGGGCTGCGCAAGAAGCCAAAACCATCCTGAAGCACCTCCAGGACGCCATCACCACCGATTTCCCAGCCATCTTCGGCGTGTTCCTTCAGCAGCGCAAACATCATCTCGCCCTTGCGCATGCTTGGAGCGTTTTCGATCTCCCATTCTTCGGCCATTGCCAGCAGTTCAGCCGGGGTCTTGGCTTTCAGATCAGCAAGATTCAAATGCTCAACAGTCATCAGGGGTCATCCTTGGGCGCGCCCCATCGCGGGGTAAGCACGGCAATGTCAATGGAAAGCGGAATGGCCGAATGGCCGCGCTATGGTCGACCTAAGGCCCACGCACCGCAAAGTCAACCTTTTCAGAACTTCACGATGACCGACAAGACGATGACAACCATGAAGACGGTCGGAACTTCATTCATCATGCGGTACTGCCGGCCTGTCAGCACATTGGTTCCATTCAAGAAATCCTTGCGCCTCCAGCCCAGCCAATGATGAAACCACGTCATTCCCAGCACAGAAGCTGCCTTGGCCCATGGCCAGATTTCCGTCCAGACCACGATCCCGGGCGTGAACACCAAGGCCAGACCAAACACCCAGGTCGCAATGCTGGCTGGATTGATGATTGCCTTCAGCAACAGCCGTTCCTGATGTTGGAACAGCAAATCCATATCGCTGCCACTTTCGACGCCGCGCTTTTGAAGTCCTTCGACGTGGTAGACGTAAAGGCGCGGCAGGTAAAACAGACCAGCCATCCACGCGATCACGGACATCACATGCAGGGCTTTGACCCACGGATAGTACGTCGCCAGAAAGTCGCCCACAGGATCACCTCGCTTCTTAGCTTCTTCTTAAAGAATAGATTCTAGAAGGGAAGATGTTGTTGTAGGGGCCGTGGATAACAGAATTCTGCAGGTTCTCCCGTAGTTTTCCCCAGCAATCTGGTTGTGAACAATTCTGATCATGCAGGGGATAACTTTGGTGGATATCTACGTAAGGTATTGAAAAACGATCGAAATGCTGAAGGCTGCGATGGCACTTATGTTCCCACAGGCGCGGGAAAACATTTCCCCCCACAGCCAGCTTGAATCTCTGTCCCATTGTGGGCAACGCCGCCGACTCACCCTTGGCTTCTTGACAAAATGGCCCGACTGCCGCCTTTTTGGCTGAAAACCGGGCTTACCCCCAAAATAGTGGTCCGGAACACACAGAGATTATCCACAAGGCCGCCCCCAATGACGCGCCCGCTTTTGCTTGCCTCGGCTTCGGAAATTCGTCTGCAGCTTTTGCGGAATGCAGGGCTTGAGGTGATGGCCCTGCCTGCACGTGTGGACGAAGAGGCAATCCGTCAGGCCTTGGAGTCAGAGGAAGCATCCCCCCGCGACATTGCCGACGCATTGGCCGAGGTGAAGGCGCGCAAGCTGGCTGACAAGAACCCGTCTGCGCTGGTTCTGGGCTGCGATCAGGTTCTGGCCTTCAAGGGCAAGGTCTTTGGTAAGCCCGAATCACCAGATGATGCCCGCGCGCAACTGCGTGCACTGCGTGGGCAAACCCATCAGCTGCTGTCGGCCATTGTACTGTATGATCAAGCCAAGCCGATCTGGCGGCATGTCGGGCAGGCCCGTTTGACCATGATGCCGGTTTCCGATGGTTATATTGACGCCTACCTGTCCCGCAATTGGGTCTCTGCCAGGCACTCTGTCGGGGCCTATAAGCTGGAAGAAGAAGGTGTGCGGTTGTTCTCTGCCATCGAAGGCGATTACTTTACCATTCTGGGTCTGCCCTTGCTGCCCCTGCTAGGATACCTTGGACAAAGAGGCTTCATCGCAACATGACCGACCTGCCCCGCATCCCGCTTGCCGGTGTCATTGGCCACCCGATCGCGCACAGCCGTTCGCCGGCATTGCACGGCTACTGGCTGCGTCGTTATGGCATCAAGGGGCATTACGTCCCGATGGATGTTGCCCCCTTGGATCTGCGGCAGGTGCTGGAACTGCTGCCGAAGTTGGGTTTTGTGGGCATCAACGTGACCATTCCGCACAAAGAGGCGATTCTGCAAATCGCTGATATCGTGACAGACCGCGCCGCTTTGATTGGTGCCGCCAATACGCTGATTTTCCGCAAGGATGGACGCATTCATGCCGATAACACCGACGGCTCTGGGTTCATGGCCAATCTGCGGCAGCGTGCGCCAGGCTGGCAGCCCGCGGCCGGGCCAGCGGCTGTTTTTGGTGCGGGCGGTGCCGCGCGGGCGGTGATTGCGGCCCTGCTGGAGGTGGGCGTGCCAGAGATCCGCATTGCCAACCGTACCCGACCAAGAGCCGAGGCGATGCGCGCCGACTTCGGTGCCAAACTCAAGGTTTTTGATTGGGTGCAGGCCCCCAACATGCTGGAAGGTGCTGCCACTGTCGTCAACACCACCTCGTTGGGAATGGTGGGCAAGCCCGAATTTCGCGTGCCGCTGGATGCATTGGAGCCGACGGCGGTTGTCACCGATCTTGTCTACAACCCCTTGAAGACACCGCTTTTGTTGCAGGCCGAGGCGTTGGGCTGCACGGTTGTCGATGGTCTTGGCATGTTGTTGCATCAAGCTGCCCCCGGGTTTGAGCGTTGGTTTGGGCAGCGGCCCGAAGTGGATGAGGCCACCCGCAACGCGGTACTCGCGGTATGAGCTTTCGGCTGGGTCTGACCGGCTCTATCGGCATGGGTAAATCGACCACGGCTGCGATGTTTTCGGCGGCTGGATTGCCGGTCTGGGATGCCGATGCTGCCGTCCATCGCCTTTATGCCGCCGGTGGTGCCGCTGTTGCCCCGATGACCGCCATTTGCGCAAAGGCAACCCAAGGCGGCAATGTTTCACGTGAAACGTTGAAGGCCGCAATCGCTGCCGATCCCAGCCTTCTGTCCCGGATCGAGGCGGTGGTGCATCCACTTGTTGCGGCAGATCGTGCCAACTTTCTGGCCCATACTGCCGCCGATATTGTCGTGCTCGACATTCCGCTGCTGTTTGAAAAATCCAGCCAGACCGAATTTGATGCGACCCTGCTGGTCACGGCCCCTGCCGTCCTTCAGCGTGCCCGCGTGCTGGCCCGGCCTGGCATGACCGAAGCGCAATTTGCCGCCCTTCGCGCCCGGCAAATGCCCGATGCCGAAAAGCGCGCGCTGGCCACCCATATCGTCGAAACGCTGGACCTTGCGTCCACTCGGGCCTATGTCACCGCCCTGATCGCCCATATCCGAGGCCAAAATGCGTGAGATCGTACTCGATACCGAAACCACCGGCTTTGAACCGACCGAGGGTCACCGTATCGTGGAAATTGGCGCGGTTGAGCTGTTCAACCATCTGCCCACCGGCAAGACCTATCACCAATACATCAACCCCGAACGCATGATGCCGAAAGAGGCGTTCGAGGTGCACGGACTCGGCGATGAATTCCTGCGCGGTCAGCCGATTTTTCGGGCCATCGGACAGGCGTTTCTGGATTT
>CAZCFC010000075.1:5779-11451 GCA_964497815.1 uncultured Cypionkella sp. | reverse complement strand
GAAGATCACATTGGCGCGCTGGCCCTGCTGTGGCCGCAACTGCGCAAACCGATCTACGCGCGGCGGTTTACCGCCACCATCGGGCGGCTGAAATTCGAAGAAGCCGGTCTGCCGAAGGATGCGATCACCGTGGTCGACTCCCGGCCCGAGACGGTCGAGGTGGGCCCGTTCAAGGTGCAGTTCGTTCCGGTGGCGCATTCCATCCCGGAATCTGCCGCTTTGGTGATAGACACGCCTGCGGGCCGGATCTTCCATTCCGGCGACTTCAAGCGTGACGCGACGCCCATTGTCGGCGAAGGCTGGGACGATGCGGTGATGGAGTCGATTGCCGCCGAGCGTCCGGTAAAGGCGCTGATGTGCGACTCAACCAACGTGTTTTCCTTGCACGAAGGCCGGTCGGAAAGCACCCTGAAAGACCCCATTGCCGAATTGATCAAGGCACAGGGCGGCATGGTGGTGGCCACCACTTTCGCCTCAAACGTTGCCCGCCTGAAAACGCTGGCCGAAGCGGGCCATGCGGCGGGCCGCTCGGTTTGTCTGCTGGGGCGGGCGATGAAGAAAATGGTGACGGCTGCCGAGGAATCCGGTGTCTTGCCGAATTTCCCACGCACCATCACGCCCGAAGAGGCGCTTGATGTCCCGCGCAAGTCCCTGATGCTGATCGTGACGGGCAGTCAGGGCGAACGTCGCGCCGCGTCGGCGCAGCTGTCGCGCGGCAAGTATCTTGGCATCGAGATGAAGCAGGGGGATACGTTCCTGTTCTCGTCCAAGATCATTCCGGGCAACGAGCGTGGCGTTTATGCGATCGTCAACGCGCTGTCGGAAATGGGCGTCGATATTGTCGATGACAACAACGGCAAGTATCACGTGTCGGGCCATGCCAACCGTCCGGATCTGGAACATGTGCACCGCTTGTTCCTACCTGACATGCTGTTGCCGATGCACGGCGAACACCGGCATTTGCGCGAACATGTCCGGATTGCACATGAGGCTGGCATTGCGGCGGCTGTGGCCACCAACGGCATGATGATGGACATCACCGGCGATGCGCCCAAATTGGCCGAGCGGATCGAGTCCGGGCGCACCTATCTGGACGGCTCGGCCTTGGTCGGGGCGATGGATGGCGTGATCCGCGACCGGATCCGTATGGCGTTGAACGGCAAGGTGATGGTGACGGTGATCCTGGACGAGGGCGATCAGCCCTTGGGCGAGGCGTGGGTCGAGCTGATGGGTCTGCCCGATACCGGCAAGGGCGGGCGGCCTTTGGCGGACACGCTGGAAACCGAACTGACCGAGTTTCTGGACGGCGCCGGGCCAAAGGTACTGGCGAACGATGACAAGATGGATGAAATGCTGCGGCGTATCGTGCGGCAAGTGACGATGGAAGAGATCGGCAAAAAGCCCGAAGTCACCGTTGTGGTCAGCCGTCTGGCGGTTGAGTAGTCCGATTTGATGCAGACGAAAAAAGGCCCCACGATCGTGGGGCCTTTTTCATGTCATGTCTTTGGTTTTTGCCAGAAACCCGGGGGGTCAGCCTTCGGTTCCCGTCGCCGGGGCATCCTCGGCATCATCGGCCGTCACCGTGGTGATGGCAAAGCTGCGCAGGATGAAATCCGGCACATGGTCGCCCATGCCGACAACCCGGTCGCCCGTGTCGCGGGCCCCGCGGTAATCGCGGCGATCATCACGCCGATCGTCACGGCGATCGTCACGGCGCGGTTCGTTGCGGCGATCATCAGTGGCGGCTTCGCGCGGCCGCTCTTCGCGGCGGTCTTCACGGCGGTGATCGTGGCGCGGTTCGCTGCGCTCTTCGCGCCGATCATCGCGGCGGGGCGCGCGTTCGGTCCGTTCGGCGACGGCCAAAGGCTCGGCCACCGGTTCGACCACGGCCATGGCCACGGCTTCGACCACTTTTTCTTCACGCGGCGCGCGGTCACGGCCCCCCCGGCCTTCACCACGTCCGCCGCGCGATTTCGCACCACGCTCTTCGCGCGGGCGTTCCACCCGGTCAGAGGCACCTTCCAGCGCGCCTTCGGGCACTTCGCCGCGCGGGATCGGCTGTTTTACCGGTGATTCGATGGCGCTGATGTACTTGTCATCCGACGGCACCGCGATGGTATAGGCCTTGCCCAGACGGCCCGCGCGACCGGTGCGGCCGATGCGGTGGACGTAATCTTCGGGATGGCTGGGCGTGTCAAAGTTGAAGACATGGCTGACCGCGGGAATATCCAGCCCGCGCGCGGCCACATCTGACGCCACCAGCAGGTGAACCGATCCGTCACGAAAGCCGTCAAGCGTCTTGGTGCGTACCGATTGATCCAGATCACCATGGATCGGTGACGCATTGAAGCCGTGCTGTTTCAAGGACTTGGCCACCACATCCACATCCATCTTGCGATTGCAGAAGATGATGGCGTTGGTGCAGCTTTCGCCTTCGGCCCGGATCAGCGCGCGCAGGACGGCGCGTTTCTCGGCAAAGGACTTGTCCTTGCGCGTCGGCGTGAACTGGATCAGCTTTTGTTCGATGGTCAGCGATGCAGTGGCCTGGCGCGCCACTTCGATCTTCACCGCCCCGGTCAGGAAGGTGTTGGTGATCCGCTCGATCTCGGGGGCCATGGTGGCCGAATAGAAGAACGTCTGGCGGGTGAACGGTGTCAGGCTGAAAATCCGCTCGATGTCAGGGATAAAGCCCATGTCCAGCATGCGGTCGGCCTCATCGACCACCATGATCTGCACGCCGGTCAGCAGCAGTTTGCCGCGTTCGTGGTGATCCAGCAGGCGGCCGGGCGTGGCGATCAGCACGTCGACGCCACGGTCGATCAGCTTGTCTTGCTCACCAAAGGACACGCCACCGATCAGCAGCGCCTTGGTCAGCTTGGTGTACTTGGCATAAACATCAAAGTTTTCCGCCACTTGCGCCGCCAATTCGCGTGTGGGGCACAGCACCAGCGACCGGGGCATCCGCGCCTTGGCACGGCCCTGACCCAGCAGGGTGATCATCGGCAGCGTAAAGCTGGCGGTCTTGCCGGTGCCGGTCTGGGCGATGCCCAACACGTCTTTGCCTTGCAGGGCATGCGGAATGGCTTGGGCCTGGATAGGGGTGGGGGTTTCATAGCCGGCTTCCGCCACGGCTTGAAGCACGCGGGGATCCAGCGCGAGGTCTGAGAATTTGGTCATCTGCGTCCTAAAGATGCGGGTTCGGCCCGCATGGGATTAAGGGACGCTGATTTTCCGGGCGCCCCGGCGTCTGGGCCACTCGGACCCTATCGCGCGCTTATCGTATATTCGCGCTTGGGTCAAGGATGGCGGCGGAGTCTGTGTCGCAGCGGCGGCATTCCGCGCCCGGATTTGGTCCGTCTGGCTGCAATTTACGGCGCTTTTCTGACCAGATTTTGGACAGATGCATTGTTTGAGGCGATCATCTGCCCGCAAAACGCCGTGGCTGCGTGGCGATCTGGTGTCCGGGCCAAGAACCGCAGCCGGTCTGCATCAAGCCCTGTCAGTTGGTACGCGGTCCCGGAAACCCGGCGGTGGCGGCTTGCTGGCCCCCACCGCCGGTCAGGGCGCGCCGGCGCGCTAGCCGATATCGAAGCTGACGCCTTGGGCAAGCGGCAGGGTAGAGCCGTAGTTGATGGTGTTGGTTGCGCGGCGCATATACGCCTTCCAGGCGTCCGATCCACTTTCGCGCCCGCCCCCGGTTTCCTTTTCGCCGCCAAAGGCGCCGCCAATTTCGGCCCCGGATGGCCCGATGTTGACGTTTGCAATGCCGCAATCAGACCCTGCGGCGGACAGGAACCGTTCGGCCTCGCGCAGGTCATTGGTGAAGATCGACGATGACAGGCCCTGCGGCACGTCATTATGGGCGGCAAGAACGTCTGCGAAGTCTTTGTAACGCATGACATAAAGGATCGGGGCAAAGGTTTCGTGCAGCACCGGGCCGCATTGGCTTGGCATTTCCACCAGGGCCGGGCGCATATAGGCACCGCCCATACCGGTAACGGGCTGTCCGCCATGCACGGTGCCCCCTGCGGCGCGGGCCGCGTCCAGGGCATGGGCCATGTTGTCCGCCGCCGCCTGATCAATCAGCGGTCCGATCAGTACCCCGGTTTCCAGCGGGTTGCCAACCTTGACGCTGGCATAGGCCGCCTTCAGCCCCGGCAGAAACGCATCGTAAATGCTGTCATGCAGGAACAGCCGCCGCAGCGTGGTGCAGCGTTGGCCCGCCGTGCCCATCGCCGCGAAAGCCACGCCGCGCAGGGTCAGATCCAGATCGGCGCTGGGGGTGACTATCGCCGCGTTGTTGCCGCCCAGTTCCAGCAAGGACCGCCCGAACCGTGCCGCCACCTTTGGCCCCACGGCGCGCCCCATTGCCGTCGATCCGGTGGCCGAGACCAGCGGCACCAAGGGGCTGTCCACCAGCACCTCTCCCAGAGCGCGCCCGCCAATCAGCACCGCCGACAGGCCTGCCGGGGCCGCGCCCCCCGCCGCGTTATAGCGGGCAACGGCCCGGTCAAACAGCGCATGCGCGGCCAGTGCCGACAGAGACGCCTTTTCCGAAGGCTTCCACACCACCGCATTGCCGCAAACCAGCGCCAGCGCCGTGTTCCACGACCACACTGCAACCGGGAAGTTGAAGGCCGAAATCACCCCCACCACGCCGATCGGGTGCCAGGTTTCCATCATCCGGTGGCTGGGGCGTTCCGATGCGATGGTCAGCCCGTACAACTGCCGCGAAAGGCCGACGGCAAAGTCGCAGATGTCGATCATTTCCTGCACTTCGCCCAGACCTTCGGACACCACCTTGCCGACCTCGATCGACACAAGCCGCCCCAAGGCTGACTTGTGCGTGCGCAATTCCTCGCCCAACAGCCGCACCAACTCGCCGCGCTGCGGGGCTGGGGTGTTGCGCCAGTCACGATAGGCGGCGTGGGCGGCGGCAATGGCGGTACTGGCCTGTGCGGGGCTGTGTTCGGGCAGATGCGCCAGCACTTCGCCGCTGATCGGGCTATGGGCAGGCAGGGTGCCCGGCGCAAGGCTGACGCCCAGATCAGAGAGCAGGGACAGCGCTTCGGAGGTCAGGGTCATGGTGGGCCTATCTGGTGGTTTGGCCGCACTAAGCCGGGCCTGACAAGCGCCTGCAAGAGGGGGGCCGGCGCACAATGGCGGGCAAGTTGCAGGATATTGCGACGTTATGCTGCAAAATTTGGGCGAAATGTCTGGGTCATTGCGTCAAATCGCCCAAATTGTCCGCCCCCAAAGATCAAGCTGTAGCGTGCAAAAATATCCTGCCCTAACGGCTGAAGATCAACGCCAGCCCCGCCACCGCCAGTGCCGCCCCGATCCAGCTAAGGCCGCTGGGTCTTTGCCCCGTGCGCAGCCACAACAGCGGCAGGATGATCACGGGCGAGGTGGCCGACAGCGTGGCGATGATCCCGGTTTGCGAGCCTTGCAGCGCATAAAGGAACAGCGTCATCCCGATCAGCAAGCCGATGATCGCGGTGATTGCGGTCAGGATCAGCGCCGTGTGGCTGATCTGGCGCGGAACGGCGGGCGCCAGCGGTGTGGCCGCCAGCAGGCCCATGGCAAGGCCCGAAGCCCCGACACGGAACAACGACGCCAGATAGGGGTCCAGGCCCGCCGTCATCACCGGACGCGCGATCAGCGATCCTGCC
>CAZCFC010000075.1:2098-5769 GCA_964497815.1 uncultured Cypionkella sp. | reverse complement strand
TTGCCCGAACGCGGCCATCAGACCCAACAACAGCCCCAGGATCAGCGTGCCGTTCAACGTCTCCAGCCGGTGCGCATCGCTGCGGGGGCGGCCAAGGATGGCCAAGGCCACCCCCGCCGCCGTCAGGCCGATGCCCAACACCGCGCGCCACGGCAAAGCCTCGTCCAGCAAAAGCCAACCCATCACCGCCGCCATCGGCGCGTTCAGTGCGAAAATCGCCCCCGCGCGGCGCGGTCCGATCCGTCCCACCGCGGCAAAGTTGAAGGTGTCACCGATCAGAATGCCGATCACCCCCGACAGCGCCAGCACCCCCGCCACACCCCAACCGGGCATCACCCAGGCACCCGTGGCCCAGACCAGAGCCACCAGCAGCAATGTGACGAACAGCTGCCGGACCAGGTTGAAATGAAACGCACCCAACGCCCGCACCGCATCCGCCGCGATCAGCCCGGTGGCGGCCCAGCACGTGGCGGTGCCCAAAGCGGCCAGTTCATGCAGGGGCATCGGATCTCCCGGTTCGGAAAAAGGCTTTGCTGTGGCACATCATGTCCCGCCAAAGGCTTTGCGGCATGCCCCAGATGCCTCCGGCGGGGATATTTGGACCAATGTGAAAAGGCGGGGTTAGACCATCATTTCCTTGGTCGCCGTCAGTTTCAGGTCCGGGTAGTCGCGTTCGATGCGGTCGATGTCCCATTTCAGTCGGGTCAGAAACACGGTGTCTCCGTCATTGTCGATGGCGATATGGCCCTTGTTGACGTTGATGAACCTTTCGACCTCGGCTTTGGCCCCTGACACCCAACGTGCCGAGGTGAACTGGCTGGGCTCAAAGCGGACAGGCAGGGAATATTCCTGTTCGATCCGGCTGGCCAGCACTTCGAATTGCAGCGGCCCCACGACCCCCACGATAAAGCCCGAACCGATCATCGGCTTGAACACCTTGGCAGCACCTTCTTCGGCGAATTGCATCAGCGCCTTTTCCAGATGCTTGGCCTTCATCGGATCGCCCGCGCGCACCACTTGCAGCAATTCCGGCGCAAATGACGGGATGCCGGTAAAGCGCAGGGATTCGCCCTCGGTCAGCGCATCACCAATGCGCAACTGGCCGTGGTTCGGGATGCCGATGATGTCGCCTGCCCAAGCCTCTTCGGCCAGTTCGCGGTCGGCCGCCAGAAACATCACGGGGTTGGCGATGGCCATCGGCTTCTTGGTCCGCACATGCAGCATCTTCATGCCGCGCACAAAATGGCCCGACGCAAGGCGGACAAAGGCGACCCTGTCGCGGTGCTTTGGGTCCATATTGGCCTGCACCTTGAACACAAAGCCGGTCACGGGGGTTTCATTTGCCGAAATCTGCCGTTCTGCGGCCTTTTGCGGCTGCGGTTCCGGGCCATATTCGCCCATGCCGTCCATCAGTTCCTTGACGCCAAAGGAATTGATGGCAGAGCCGAACCAGATCGGCGTCATCGACCCGTTCAGGAATGCCGCGCGATCAAAGGCTGGCAGCAATTCGCGCGCCATTTCAAGCTCTTCGCGCAGTTTCTTCAACTGCTCTGGCGGCACATGTTCAGCCAGTTTCGGATCATCCAGACCGGTGATCTGGATGGTTTCCGCCACCTTGTTGCGGTCGGCGCGGTCCATGATTTCCAGCCGGTCATGCAACAGATCATAGGCGCCGACGAAATCGCGACCCATGCCAATGGGCCAGCTGGCGGGCGTCACGTCGATGGCAAGGTTTTCCTGAATCTCGTCGATGATTTCAAAGGTGTCGCGGGATTCGCGGTCCATCTTGTTGCAAAAGGTCAGGATCGGCAGGTCGCGCATCCGGCACACCTCGAACAGCTTTTGCGTCTGGCTTTCCACGCCCTTGGCCCCGTCGATCACCATGATGGCCGCGTCAACGGCCGTCAGGGTGCGATAGGTGTCCTCGGAAAAATCCGAGTGGCCGGGGGTATCGACAAGGTTGAAGCGGTAATGCCGGAAATCGAAGGACATGGCAGATGCGGACACCGAAATCCCGCGCTCTTGCTCCATCTTCATGAAGTCCGACCGCGTGCGCCGTGCCTCGCCCTTGGCGCGTACCTGGCCCGCCATCTGGATCGCGCCCCCGAACAGCAGGAATTTTTCGGTCAGCGTGGTTTTGCCGGCGTCGGGGTGCGAGATGATCGCAAAGGTCCGGCGCCTCCGTATTTCAGGATGGGCGGTTTCGGGCGGGAGTTGGGGGCGGTTGTCTTGCATGGCCGCGCAATAGCCGAAACGGCGCGCGCCGTCCACAGATGCGTTAGGGGCGCAGGCCCTTGCGGCTGCTGTCCTTGTACAGGGCGGCGGTTCCCACCTCATCCAGAAACTGCCGCCCGGCCTCGGTGCCAAAGTGCTGTCCCTGCGACAGTCCGGGAAAGCGGGCCTTCACGTCGGCGGAAAGTTCCAGCGGCAGGCGGTTCACGGTGGCATCGTTGACCATCAGGCTTTCGGCGGGAACACCTTCGGCATAGATGATTTCATGCTGATCAAACACCAGGCTGAAGTAATCGACAAAACCGCCTTCACGCAGGAAAATCCGTTCACCATCCACAAGATGCTTGGCCTGCACCAGCAGTTCCGAGGTTGCAATCCCGGCGCGGCGCTCTCGCTGATACAGAAACATGCGGTGGTGCTGGCTGACAATCAGATCGCCCGCATTGCCCAGGGTTCCGGCCGCAATAACCACCGGAGCAAACGCCCCCACCGCCCGCAACGTGGTGCCGCCGATCCAGCGAATGGGTTGGCCGCCGTGGTCGCGGGTCAGAACCTTGTCGCCCGCCCGCAGGGATTCGATCGGGCGCTGTTGGCCAGTGGCCAGCGTGATCATGGTGCCGCGCGCGAAGGAGACGCACAGAAAATCCGACAGCCCGGTTTCCTGCGGTGCTTCCTCGACCTTCAGCAAGGTGTATTCGGTGCTGGCGGCCATGGGCGACAGCGGCAACGCCACGCGCAGTCCGCCGGGCAGCGCGATCAGCAGCAGTTCCACCCGGTCGCCGTCGGCGGTCATCAGGGCATAGCGCGCCTCAAACCGCAGCAAATCGCCGTCCTGCCCCACATCACTGCCGCGGCCCACCCTCTGTTGGCCGTGTTGCGGTTGCGTCACCACCAGACGCCGCGGTGTTTCTGCCGCGTCCAACATATAGATGTCGCCGGGATAAACCTCATCCGGGCCGGTCAGCCCGTCCCCCATGTTGACCCCGTGCGACACGTAAATGGCATCGGCCGCCAGGACTTGGCAGGCGTGGCCGGGCAGGGTGGGCGGATTGATCTGGGTCATCGGGACGGCAATCTGGACAATGTGAGGGCGCGCAGGGGATGTGAGGGCGCGCAGGGGATCTGGTCTGGAAACAAGGCCCCGAAAAGGCCCCAACACGGCAACCTAGCCCCGGATTGCGGCGAAAATGGGTCATGCCGCGCCGAAACGTCAGAAACTGCGTCGGTGCATCTGGGCTTTCGAAGCCTACGGGCGGCTGTTAGGCTGGGGCAAACATGGCAGGAGATTGCAGATGGATCTGGGGATCAAAGGCAAGCGCGCTCTGGTCTGCGCGGCCTCGAAGGGGCTGGGACGCGGTTGTGCAGAGGCGCTGGCCGAGGCTGGGGTTGATCTGGTCATCAATGCCCGCGGGGGCGATGCATTGCAGGCGACCGCTGCG
>CAZCFC010000075.1:0-2088 GCA_964497815.1 uncultured Cypionkella sp. | reverse complement strand
CCGCTGCGGAAATACGTGCGACATACGGCGTTCAAGTGATTGCGATTGCTGCAGACATTACATCAGAATCAGGGCGGGCCGCGGTGTTGGACGCTGCGGGGCAGGTGGATATTCTGGTCACCAATGCGGGCGGGCCGCCTCCGGGGGTTTGGTCTGACTGGGGACGTGAGGATTTCATCAAGGCTTTGGACGGCAATATGCTGACTCCGATTGCGCTGATGACGGCGTTGCTGCCGGGGATGATCGAGCGCGGCTGGGGGCGGGTGGTCAACATCACCTCGCAATCGGTCAAGGCCCCGATTCCGCAGCTTGGCCTGTCCAACGCGGCGCGGGCGGGGTTGACGGGCTATGTCGGCGGCACCTCGCGGCAGGTGGCGCCTTTTGGTGTGACGATCAACAACCTGCTGCCGGGCATCCACGACACCGACCGTGCGATGGCGCTGGATGGTGGCGTGGTGGCGGCCCGTGGCATCAGTCTGGATCAGGCCCGGGCAGAGCGGGCGGCGACCATTCCGGCGCGGCGCTATGGCACGACGATCGAATTTGGGGCGGCCTGTGCCTTTCTGTGCAGCCAGCATGCAGGCTTTATCGTCGGGCAGAACATCCTGCTGGACGGCGGTGCCACCAACGCAACGCTGTAAATGGTTGGAACTGTTACACCTTTGCGCAATCCTGCAACGGCTTGCCCCTTTGTGCGCCGCCTGCTAGGCAATGCCCTAGCAAATCACTAGGAATACCGCCGTGTCCGCCCCTATTCGCCTTGAGGTGCAATCCCTGAGCCGCAGCTTTGGCGGGCGCATGGTTGTGGCCGATGTGTCGCTGCGTGTTGCGGCGGGGCAAGTGACCTGCCTGCTGGGGCCTTCCGGCTGTGGCAAATCCACCACGTTGCGGATGATCGCGGGGGTGGAAAAGCCTGATGCGGGGCGTATCCTGATTAATGGCCACGAGGTGTTCGGAGCGGGGATCAACCTGCCCCCCGAGGCGCGCGGCGTGGGGCTGATGTTTCAGGATTTCGCGCTGTTTCCGCATCTGACGGTGGCGGGAAATGTGGCGTTCGGGCTGACCTGCGACAAGGCGGGCAAGGCTGCGCGGGTGGGTGAACTGCTTGAAAAGGTGAACCTTTCCGGCTTTGGCACCAAGCACCCGCATGAGTTGTCGGGCGGCGAGCAACAGCGCGTGGCGCTGGCCCGTGCCCTGGCTCCGCGGCCGCGGGTGATGCTGATGGACGAGCCGTTTTCAGGGCTGGACAACCGTCTGCGCGACGGCATCCGCGACACCACGCTTGAGGTGCTGAAAGAGGAAGGTGCGGCGGTGCTGCTGGTCACGCATGAACCCGATGAGGCGATGCGGATGGCCGATGAAATCGCCCTGATGCGGGCCGGAGTGATCGTACAGCGTGGCGCGCCCTATAACATCTACAACGCGCCCGTGGACCGGGCTGCGGCGGCATTCTTCAGCGATGTCAATGTGATACGCGGCACGTCGCGGGGGGCTTTGACCCAGACACCGTTTGGTGCCTTCCTGACCCCCGGGCATGGTGACGGCGATGCGGTGGACATCGTGATCCGTCCGCAGCATCTGAAGATCGACTTTGACCGCGCCGGGCGGGGGCCGAACCCCACGCCGATGGACGGCACGCCGGCCAGGGGCGTGGTGCAGCGCGCGCGGTATCTGGGGCGGGAATCGCTGGTGGAATTCCGGATGGATTTTGATGGATCAACCCTGACGGCATCGGTGCCGGGGGTGTTCCTGCCAAAGCCCGACACGGCGCTTTGGCTGATGATCCGGCGCGACCGCTGCTATGTGTTTCCGGCAAAATCCGGCGTCTGAAAAACGTCTGGTTGACGTATGGCCCGCGTGTGGCTTTGCGCATGACGTGTGCAATGCGGGTGAAATACGGGTGCAAACCCCTATTCGGCGGTCTTTTCGGCCTCGATCCGGGCGCGGTAGGCGGCAAGACTGCGGCCCGGTTCATCGGGAAAGCGTTCGCCGGTCGGGGTGACGGCGACGATCCGGTCGACGCGAAAGCTGCGGAAATCGCCACGGGCCTCACAGTAGGCGGCAAGGGTTGAGACGCGGGCGTTCTTG
>CAZCFC010000074.1:0-11612 GCA_964497815.1 uncultured Cypionkella sp. | reverse complement strand
TTTGGAAACTGGATCTTCGCCATGGGCGGCGACAAGGTTTCGGCCCGCAACGCCGGTATCCCGACCGAACGGATGACGATCCTGCTGTTCGTGCTGTCCTCGACCAGTGCCGCCTTTGTCGGGATGTGTCAGGCCATCCTGTACAACTCGGCCCAGGTCGCGGGCGGGCAGTCGTTCATCTTCAACTCGATCATTTCGGTCGTGGTCGGGGGGGTGTTGCTGACGGGCGGCTTTGGGTCGGTGATCGGGATCTTCTTTGGCACCATCACCTTCGCCATTGTTAACCAAGGCATTTACTACACCGACTTTGACCGCAACTGGTCATCCCTGATCATCGGCGTGCTGCTGCTGCTGGCCGTGCTGATGAACAACACCTTCCGCAAGATGGCGCTGTCTTATGCGCCCAAGAAAGGGGCCAAGTGATGGGCGAGTCGATCCTTTCGCTTCGGAATATCAACAAAAGCTTTGGCCCCATTGATGTTCTGCATGACATCAACCTTGAGGTGCGGGCGGGCGAAGTGCTGTGTCTGCTGGGCGACAACGGCGCGGGCAAATCCACCCTGATCCGATTGTTGTCGGGCGTGCATCAACCCAGTTGGGGCCCAATGGTGATGGATGGCAAGCCGGTTCTGTTCAAGAACCCGCGCGAAGCCGCCGATCACGGCATCGCCACCGTTCACCAATTCGGCGGCACCTTCCCGCTGATGAGCATCGGACGCAGCTTTTTCGTGGGCCGCGAGCCCACCCGCTGGCTGGGGCCGCTGAAAATCTATGACCGCAAGAAGGCGAATGAAATCGCGGTCAAGGCGGTTCAGAACTTTGGCATCACCCGGATTGACGATGGCGACCGTCTGGTGGGCGGCCTGTCGGGGGGCGAACGCCAAGCGCTGGCGATTGCCCGCGCGGTTCACTTCGGCGCGCGGGTGCTGATCCTGGACGAGCCGACCGCCGCTTTGGGCGTCAAGCAGGCGACCCACGTTCTGCGCATCGTGAACGAGGCGAAACGGCGCGGCTTGGCGGTGATCTTCATCACCCATCAGGTCATGCATGCCATGGCCGTGGGCGACCACTTTGCCGTGCTGATCCGGGGCGCTGTCGCCGCCGACTTCCGCAAGGGGGAACGCAGCCGCGAAGAGATCACCGACCTGATGGCGGGTGGTGCGTCGATGGCGAGCCTTGAGGCGGAAATCGAAAGCCACATGGCAGGCCATGAGGGCCAGCCGGCCTGACCCTTCCGGCAGGCGGCAGGGCTCTCCCCCAATCGGCCGCCTGCTCTGCCTTGCTCTGCTGCGCCTTTGTGCCGTGGATCAAGGCCTGCGCCAAGCTGGGCCGGGTTTTCCCCCTCGGCCCAGCTTACAGCCCAACCTTAACACCCAAAGGCCCCGCCATGCCCAACTGGACCCGCGCTTGCGCCACCTCCGACATCGACCTTGACGACATGATCCGCTTTGATCACGGCAGCCAGACCTTCGTGATCGTGCGCAGCGAAGACGACACCTTTCACGCCATGGATGGCATTTGCAGCCACGAACATGTGCATCTGTGCGATGGGCTGGTGATGGATGGGGCGGTTGAATGCCCCAAGCATTCGGCCACCTTCGACTATCGCACGGGGTCGGCCACCCGCGCCCCCGCCTGTATCAACCTGAAAACCTGGCCCGTCAAAGTGCAAGACGGCGCTGTTTATATCGAGATCTGACATGACATTCCAACTTGCAGCCTGCGCCGAAATGCTGTGGCGTGACCGCCCGATCGAATGGCGCGCGTCGCGTCTGAAAGAAATGGGCTTTGGCGTTGGCCTTTGGAACTGGCCCGCGCATGATCTGGCGAAACTTGAGTCGACCGGGGCCACGTTCACCATCATGAACGGCTATCTTGAAGGCCGTCTGGCCGATGACGCGGGCGCTGACATGCTGCTGGCGTCGGCGCGTGAAACCGCACAGGTGGGCAAACGTCTTGGCCTGCAGCGGTTGAACCTGCATGGCACGGGCCTTGGTGACGGCGGAATTCCGATCTGGCAAACGGACGTGACACCGGGGGCGATGTGGTTGAAGGCACGCGATACCCTGAACCGCATCTGTGATCTGGCCGAGTCTGAGGGTGTTGTTTTCACTCTGGAAAACCTGAACCTGCTGGACCATCCCGGCTGTCCGTTCGGCGCGACCGCCGATGTGCTGGCGCTGGTGTCTTCCGTCAACCGCCCGCAACTGCGCATCAACCTTGATCTTTACCACACCCAGATTGGCGAGGGCGATCTGATCCGCTGGGTCGAAAAATGCCTGCCTTGGATTGGCGAAGTGCAGGTGGCCGACAACCCCGGCCGTTTTGAACCGGGCACCGGCGAGATCAACTATCGTGGCATCGCCCTTGCCCTGAAATCCATGGGCTACACTGGCCCCGTGGGCATGGAGGCGTTTGCCATCGGTGACGACGAAGCCGCCCTCACCGCCTTTCGCACCGCATTCACAGTTTAAGACGGGGACAGTGTCATCATGGTTCAGTTTCACAACCGCCCGAACGTCGCAGACATCCGCGCCATGAAGGCACGCGGCGAGAAAATCTCGATGCTGTACGTCACCACTCTGGACGAGGCGGCAGCTGCGGATGCGGCGGGCATTCACATGCTGTCGATTGAAAGCCGCTTTTTCACCCCCGAAATGCGCGCTGCGGCTGGCCGTTGCTTTGTGCAGGTGGGCCTGCCCTTTGGCCCCTATGGCGGGCTGGCGACTGCCGAGGATTACTTGCGCGCGGCGTTCAAATACACCGCGATGGGCGGTGATTGCTTTTACTGCGCGGCGTCGTTGGACATCCAGAAAGTGCTGTGCGACAACCATATCCCGGTTGTCGCCCATGTCGGTCTGATCCCGTCCTACATCACCTGGACAGGCTGGCGCGCAGTCGGCAAGACCGCGACAGAGGCCCGCGCCGTCTGGAACCATGTCAAACAGCTGGAGACCATCGGCTGCTTTGGCGCGGAACTTGAAGTCGTGCCGGATCGTCTGGGCGCGCTGATCAGCGCCAATACCCCGATGATCATGCTGGGGATGGGCGCGGGCCCCGGGGCCGATGCGCAATACCTGTTTGCCGAGGATGTGCTGGGCTGCACCGACGGCCACAAGCCGCGCCATGCCAAGACCTATCGCAACTTTGCCGCCGAATATGCCCGCCTGCAGTCCGAGCGCGTGGCAGCCTTTCGTGAATTCATCGCCGATGTGAACACCGGCGCATATCCGCAACCGCAACATGACGTCCCGATGCAGGACGCCGAGTTTGACGCTTTCAAGGCCGGTCTTGGCCTTTAACCTTAGGAAATCAACATGTTGAACGTAGGACTTTTGGGCGCTGGCCGGATCGCAGGCGTCCACGCCACCGCCATCACCACCAACGCCGGCAGCCGCCTTGTGGCAGTGTCGGACATCAACACCGAGGCCGCCACCAGGCTGGCCGCGCAGTACGGGGCCGAGGCGCGCAGCACCGACGCCATTCTGGCCGACCCCGCGATCAACGCCATTCTGATCGCCACCTCGACCGACACCCATTCCGACCTGATCGAACGCGCCACGGCGGCAGGCAAGGCGGTGCTGTGCGAAAAGCCGGTCGATCTGTCGCTGGCACGCGCGCAGGCCTGCCAGAAAGTGGTGGCTGGCAATGGCCGCCCGGTGATGATCGGCTTCAACCGCCGCTTTGATCCGAACTTTTCGGCGTTGAAGGATGCACTGGACAAGGGCGAGATCGGCAAGCCGGAACTGCTGTCGATCACCTCGTTCGACCCGGCCCCGCCGCCGGTTGCCTATATCAAGGTGTCGGGTGGGCTGTTCCGCGACATGATGATCCATGATTTTGACATGGCGAATTTCATCATGGGCGCGGCCCCGGTCAGCGTTTCCGCCACCGGGTCCAGCATTGTCGATCCCGCGATCGGGGCAGCTGGCGATGTGGACACAGCCGTCGTGACCCTGACCTATGCCGATGGCCGCATTGCGGTGATCAAGAACAGCCGCCGCGCGGTTTATGGGTATGATCAGCGGGTCGAGCTGCTGGGGTCGGAAGGGCTGCTTCAGGCGCAGAACATGCTGGAAAACACGGTTGTCAAATCAACTGCGGCAGGCGTGACCGGGGCCAAGCCCACCTATTTCTTCCTTGAACGTTACATGCCCGCTTACCGCGCCGAATGGGCGGCGTTCGTGGCGGCAGTGGATGCGGGCACTGCCCTGCCTGTCACCTTGGCCGATGGCGTGGCGGCGCTTGCGATGGCCGAAGCCGCCGCGCGGTCGCTGGCCGCTGGTCACCCGGTGCGCCTGCAAGACCTGCTGGGCTGATTGCCCCCCAGCCCCCGGCGTCGGTCGCAGAACATGCGATAAAAGCCGGGGCCTACAAACTGGGCCTACAAACGGGGCGGCGACATCCCTGCAATGATGCCGCCGCCCCAAAAACGCGCATTATGCAGGCAGATGCCACGGATAAAGCCCATTTTCTATGCAAATGCTGCAATCCGGGGGCAGTGATCTGGCCTTTGCTGACGTGAATCCTTGGCTTGGCGCGCGATAGGGATTTCACACGGGGCATGGCCAAGACCCTTTCCATCGTCGTCGTCGAGAAAGACCGACAGCGCGCCCTGATGATCGTCGACGGGCTGCGCGAGGCCGGGGCGTTTGACGTTCATGTGATCGCCGAGGAAACCGGCCTGGCCCGACGCATCGCTGAGCGCAACCCCGATCTGGTGCTGATCGACGCGGGCAATCCGTCACGCGATGCGCTTGAAGATCTGACGCTTGCCTCTGCGCCCATGCAGCGCCCGGTGGCGATGTTCGTCGATCAGTCCGATGCAGCCATGACCAAGGCGGCCATCGAGGCCGGAATGTCGGCCTATGTGGTCGACGGGCTGCGGGCGGAACGGCTGAAGCCCATACTGGATGCGGCAATCGCGCGGTTTCATATGGTGCAAAAGATGCGGGTCGAACTGATCGAAACCCGCCGCGCCCTGGAAGAACGCAAGGTGATTGACCGCGCCAAGGGCATCTTGATGCGGTCGCGTGGCATTGGTGAAGAACAGGCCTATGGCCTGCTGCGCAAGGCCGCGATGGATCAGGGCAAGAAAGTGGTCGATCTGGCGCAGGCGCTGGTGATGGCCACGGATTTGCTGAAATGAGCGCCACCGCCCTGACCTTGGGCTACCTGCCGCTGGTGGATGCAGCGCCACTGCTGGTGGCACAGGCGCTTGGTTTTGCCGACGAGGAAGGGCTGGATCTGACACTGATCCCGGCGCCCAGTTGGTCAGGCCTGCGCGATATGCTCACCTCGGGTCAGGTGGTTGCGGCGCATATGCTGGCCACCTTGCCCGTCGCCACGGCCATCGGGCTTGGCGGTGCTGCTGCGCCATTCGAGGTGTTGATGGTGCTGAACCTGAACGGCAACACCATCGGCGTGTCTCGGGATCTGGCGGAAAAGATGCGGGTGGGCGGCTTTGGCTTTGATTTTGCCGATGCCCGCGCCGCCGGACTGGCCCTGCTGGCCGCCGCCAGAGGGGGGCTGCGCATCGGGGTGCCGTTCGGGTTTTCGATGCACAGGGAGCTGATCCACTATTGGCTGGATGGGCTGGGTCAGGCGCTGCCGCCGGGCCTTGAAATCTGCACCGTCCCCCCCCCGCGCATGGCCGAGGCAATGGCCACCGGCGAAATCGACGCTTTTTGCGTCGGAGAACCGCGTGGATCTGTGGCAGTAGACCTGGGTGCAGGCACATTGCTGTTGCCCGGAACGGCGATCTGGGCCGCCGCACCAGAAAAGGTTCTGGCCACGCGGGCCGGTTGGGCAGAGGCAGAGCCGGATCTGGCCGGTCGGCTGATGCGGTCCGTCTGGCGCGCGGGCCGCTGGCTGGGTCAGCCACAAAATCACAGCGTGGCCTCCGACCTTCTGGCCACGCCCGAACGGCTTGCCGTGGCTTCTGATGTGATCGAACGGGTGTTGACGGGGCGGTTGGTGATCTCATCCGATGGGGCCGAACGGCAGGTCAGCGGCTTTATCGAATTTCATGCCGGGGCTGCGAATTTTCCCTGGCGCAGTCAGGCCGCCTGGATCGGGGCACGGCTGGCAAAACGCCATGGGCTTGATCCGCTGGCAGCCATTTCCGCCGCCCGTGCCGTGTTTCGCAGCGATCTGTACAGGCTGCACCTGCAGTCAACAGGTGCCGATCTGCCCGGAGCTTCTGACAAGCTGGAAGGGTCATTGATCGTTCCCACCGCGGCACCGTCGGCACAAGGCAGGCTGATTCTGCCATCCGACCGCTTTTTTGATGCCCAGATCTTTGACCCTGCCCAACCGCTGCGCTGAAAATTTAGGCAACCTTCCGGAATATCCGCGATGAGGCCGCTGCAAGATTGACGCCGCAACGCAGCAACGGCAACCTGTCCTTAACGCACCGGGGCAACGATGTCCTACCGCGTTCCCCCAAAGATGAGGGAAATCTCAAGCAACGCCGCTTGGAACCATGCCTTTCGCAGGCAGCGGTCCCATGCGGCTTTTTTCATTTCAGCGCCCCACACCGGGCAAGGGAAACCATCATCATGCGTTTGACCCATCTTCTGACCCTGACCACCTGTCTGACCCCGTTTCTGGCCACGCCGTTTTTTGCCGAAACCGCCGGGATTGAAAAAGACGAGCTGACCCTGGGCTTCATCAAGCTGACCGACATGGCCCCGCTGGCCATCGCCAAGGAAAAGGGCTTTTTCGAAGATGAGGGGCTGTCGGTGACACTGGAAGCGCAGTCGAACTGGAAAGTCCTGCTGGACCGCGTGCTGGACGGCGAAATCGACGGCGCGCACATGCTGGCAGGCCAGCCCATCGCATCGACCATCGGGTATGGCACCAAGGGCCATCTGGTGACTGCATTCTCGATGGACCTGAACGGCAACGCCATCACGGTGTCGAATGCGGTCTGGGAGGCGATGAAACCCGGCGTGGCGATGGACGACGACAAACCTGCACATCCGATTTCCGCCGCCGCGCTGAAGCCGGTGCTGGAAACCTATGCGGCCGAGGGCAAGCCCTTCAACCTTGGCATGGTGTTTCCGGTTTCGACACACAATTACGAACTGCGCTATTGGCTGGCGGCTGGCGGCGTCAATCCCGGCTTTTATCAACCCGGCGATGTGACTGGTCAGGTTGCAGGCGATGTGCTGATTTCCGTGACCCCGCCGCCACAGATGCCGGCCACGCTGGAGGCCGGTACGATTGACGGTTACTCGGTGGGCGAGCCCTGGAATCAGGCGGCGGTGGCAAAGGGCATCGGGGTTCCGGTGATCACCGACGCCGACATCTGGAAGAACAACCCGGAAAAGGTATTCGGTGTCACAGCCGAGTTTTCCGAGGCCAACCCCAACACCATGCTGGCACTGACCAAGGCGTTGATCCGGGCCGGGATGTGGCTGGATGCCGACAACAACGCCAACCGCGCCGAAGCAGTCGAGATTCTGGCGCGCAGCGAATATGTCGGGGCGGATGCCGCTGTCATCGCCAATTCCATGACCGGCACCTTCGAATACGAATCCGGCGACAAACGCGATGCGCCGGATTTCAACGTGTTCTTCCGCCACAACGCCACCTTCCCCTATTACTCGGATGCGGTCTGGACCCTGACCCAGATGCGCCGCTGGGGTCAGATTGCCGAAGCCCACCCGGACGCCTGGTATGACGAGCAGGCGAAAGCCGTCTACAAGCCCGCCATCTACCAACAAGCCGCGCAGGCCCTGATTGCCGAAGGCAAGGCCAGCGCCGAGGATTTCGATTTCGACGCCGATGGATACAAAGACCCCACCGCCGAATTCATCGACGGCGTCACCTATGATGGCACCAAACCCAACGCCTATATCGACAGCCTGTCCGTCGGGTTGAAGGGCAATCAGACCGTTGCCGATGGCGCGGTTGTGAACTGACGGGGGGGATACCATGACAGCCTTGGACCCCGCCGCCCTGCCCGAAGAAAACGCCGCCTTGAAGGCCGTGCGGCTGGAACGGCTTTACCGCACGATCAGCCGCTGTGACCCATGGTTCCGCGCCTTGGGGCTTGGCTGGCTTACCCCGATCTGGCGCGTGCTGGTGGGCGACAACCCGCGCGGCCAATTGGCCGAAATCTGGCGGCTTGCCCTGGTGCCTGCCCTTGCCATCGCGGGTTTTCTGGCCCTTTGGGCGGCACTTGCGCCAATGGTGCAAACCTCGCTTGGGGCCATCCCGGGCCCGGCGCAGGTGTGGCAGCAGGTGGAAATCCTGCGGGCCGACGCAGTGGCGGAAGCCGCGAAAGAACAAGAGTTCTATGCCAAGCAAGAGGCAAAGAACGCTGAACTGATCGCCGCAGGCACACCAGACGCCGTCAAATCGCGCAGCTATGCCGGGAAACCGACGTTTCCGGGCCAGATCCTGACCTCGATCAAGACGGTGTTTCTGGGTTTTGTGATCGGCACCCTGATCGCTGTGCCGCTGGGCATCCTGTGTGGACTGTCGCCCACCGCGAATGCGGCCATCAATCCGCTGGTGCAAATCTTCAAACCGGTGTCGCCGCTGGCGTGGTTGCCCATTGTGACCATGGTTGTCTCGGCGTCGGTCAGCGAAGGCGGCTTGCCCAAAAGCTTTATCGTGTCGGCGGTCACCGTGACGCTGTGTTCGATGTGGCCGACCCTGATCAATACGGCGTTGGGTGTGGCCTCGATCGACAAGGATCTGGTCAACGTGGGCCGGGTGCTGAAGCTGTCGTTGTGGACGCGGATCACCAAACTTGTGCTGCCGTCGGCGCTGCCGCTGATTTTCACCGGGCTGCGGTTGTCCTTGGGCGTGGGCTGGATGGTGCTGATCGCCGCCGAAATGCTGGCGCAGAACCCCGGCCTTGGCAAATTCGTCTGGGACGAGTTTCAGAACGGCTCGCAAGACAGCCTTGCCCGCATCATGGTTGCGGTGCTGACGATTGGCCTGATCGGCTTTGCCCTGGATCGGCTGATGTTCGCGCTGCAACAGCTGTTCACCTTCTCGGCCAATCGGTGACGCCATGAACATCCTTGAACTTTCACATGTATCCAAAGGCTTTTCAGACACACCCGTTCTGCGCGACCTGACCTTTTCGGTCGCCGAGGGCGAGTTTGTGGTGATCCTTGGCTTTTCCGGATCGGGCAAGACAACCCTGATGAACCTGATCGCCGGATTGACCCTGCCCGACCGTGGCGAACTGCGCTTCAAGGGCGCAGTCGTCACCGGGCCGGGGCCAGACCGTGGGCTGGTGTTTCAATCCTATGCCTTGATGCCCTGGCTGACGGTGGCGGGAAACATCCAGCTTGCGGTCGATGCAACCCACAAGGGCAGCAAGACCGAACGGCAGGCCGAGGTGGCGCGCTATATCCAGATGGTAGGCCTTGGTCATGCGGCCGACCGCCGCCCGTCGGAACTGTCGGGGGGCATGCGCCAACGGGTGTCGGTCGCCCGCGCCTTGGCGATGCGTCCCGAAGTGCTGCTGCTGGATGAACCGCTGTCGGCACTTGATGCGTTGACCCGCGCCAATGTGGCCACGGAAATCGAGGCGATCTGGCGGGCGGAAAAGCGCACGGCCGTCATGATCACCAACGATGTGGACGAGGCCTTGATGCTGGCCGACCGCATCCTGTGCCTGAATCCTGATGGAACATTGGGTCAGGCCTTTGCCGTCAACATGCCGCGCCCGCGTGATCGGGCCGCCCTGGAGGCTGGCGCGTTCAAAGACCTGCGCGCCGATGTGACCGCCTATCTGATGGACGTTGGCATCAAGTCCAAGCTGCCTGAAACCCGCACCCTGCCCGGCGTCACCCCGCGCCATGCCATTCCGGGGGCGTACAAACGCGCCGCCACCTCGCCGCTTGAGGCGCGCTATCTGCATTACTCGCAACTGCACAAGGTCTATGCCACGCCCAAAGGTCCGCTGACGGTGGTCGAGAATTTCAACCTGACCCTGAAGCGCGGCGAGTTTGTCAGCCTGATCGGCCATTCCGGCTGTGGCAAATCGACGGTTCTGTCGATGACGGCGGGACTGAACAGCATCAGCGAAGGCGCGATCACGTTGGACGGCTTTCACGTGGAAGGGGCCGATCCCGAACGCGCGGTGGTGTTTCAGTCGCCCAATCTGTTCCCCTGGCTGACCGCGAAAGAGAATGTCTCTATCGGCGTGGACAAGGTTTACCCAAAGGCAACTCAGGCCGAGCGGCAGGAGGTGGTGGAATACTACCTTGAGCGCGTGGGGCTGGCCGATGCGATGGACCGCAGCGCCGCCGACATGTCCAACGGCATGCGCCAACGCGTCGGCATCGCCCGCGCCTTCGCGCTGTCTCCAAAACTGCTGTTGCTGGACGAACCCTTTGGCATGCTGGACAGCCTGACCCGATGGGAGCTGCAAGAGGTGCTGATGGAGGTGTGGTCGCGCACAAAGGTCACCACCGTTTGCGTGACCCATGACGTCGATGAAGCGATCTTGCTGGCCGACCGCGTGGTGATGATGACCAACGGCCCCCGCGCCACCATCGGCCGCATCACCACCGTCGACCTGCCCCGCCCGCGCAGCCGCCGCGATTTGCTGAACCACCCCGATTACTACCGCTACCGCGCGGAAATCATGGGGTTTCTTGAAGACTACGCGCATGGCGCAACAAAGAAGGATGCCGCGTGATGCCACACGACTTCAAAACCGAAAAACTTGTGATCATCGGGGCGGGCATGGCGTCGGGCCGGATGCTGGAGAGCCTGCTGGACGCAGCCCCCGGCGCCTATGACATCACCCTGTTCAACGGCGAACCACGCGGCAACTACAACCGCCTGATGCTGTCGCCGGTGCTGTCAGGTGAAAAGACCTATGCGCAGATCGTCACCCATGATGATGACTGGTATGCCGCGCATGGCATCAAGACCCGCTTTGGCGAGTCTGTGGTCAGGATCGACCGCGCCCGCAAGGTGGTGGTTTCTGCGCAGGGGGAAACCCCCTATGACAAGCTGGTCATTGCCACCGGATCGGCGCCGTTCATCATCCCGGTGCAAGGCAAGGATTTGCCCGGCGTCGTCACCTACCGCGACCTTGAAGACACCAACGCCATGATTGCGGCCGCGAAACCCGGCGCGCATGCTGTGGTGATCGGTGGCGGTCTGCTGGGGCTTGAGGCGGCTGCGGGCATGGCTGCACGGGGCGCAAAGGTCGTGGTGATCCACATCATGGGCCACCTGATGGAGCGGCAGCTGGACCCTTCGGCGGGCTATCTGTTGCAGAAAGACCTGGAAAGCCGGGGCATCACCGTGCATTGCAAAGGTGCCACCAAGGCCATCCTGGGCAATGAACGGGTCGAGGCCGTGTTGCTGGACGATGGCACCACCTACCCTGCCGATCTTGTCTGCATGGCCGTGGGCATCCGCCCCGAAGTCCGCCTTGCCAATGACGCACATCTGGACGTCGGGCGCGGCGTGACGGTGGACGATCAGATGACCACATCCGACCCCGCGATCTTTGCGCTGGGGGAATGCGTTGAACACAACAAGCAACTCTTCGGACTTGTCGCGCCGCTTTATGATCAGGCCAAGGTGCTGGCGGCCACTCTGGCGGGGCAAGCCTCCGATTTCCG
>CAZCFC010000073.1:1066-11645 GCA_964497815.1 uncultured Cypionkella sp. | reverse complement strand
AAATGGTGGCCTATGCCGATCTGATCCTGCCCGACACCACCTATCTGGAACGGCATGACTGCATCAGCCTGCTGGACCGCCCGATTTCGGAACCGGATGCGGCGGGGGACAGCATCCGCTGGCCGGTGATCGAACCGGACCGCGATGTGCGGTCCTTCCAGTCGGTGCTGCTGGATCTGGGCGCGCGACTGGGCCTTGCGCCGATGGTGAACGCGGATGGCTCGCCCAGGTACAAGGATTACGCCGACTACATCGTCAACCACATCCGCCGTCCCGGTGTTGGCCCGCTGATCGGCTATCGGGGGGATGGCACCGCCACGGGACGCGGCGACGCCAACCCGGATCAGATCGCACGCTATATTGAAAATGGCGGTTTTTTTCAGGCGCATGTGCCCGAAGAGGCCGCGTTCTACAAGCCGTGGAATGCCGCCTATCAGGATTGGGCGGTGAAAACCTCGCTCTATGAAAGCCCGCAGCCCTATCTGTTCACGATCTGGTCCGAGCCGATGCGCAAGTTTCAGATGGCCGCCGAGGGGCAGGGCGCAATTCAGCCGCCGGATCATTTGCGCGCCCGCCTGAAACAGGCGATGGACCCGCTGCCGGTATGGTATGCGCCGTTTGGCGATGCCGAGGCCACGGGCTGGGGCTATCCGCTGCATGCGCTGACGCAGCGGCCGATGGATATGTACCACTCATGGGGCAGCCAGAACGCCTGGTTGCGCCAGATCCGGGGCAAGAATTATCTGTACCTGCCGACAAAGGTCTGGACCGAACAGGGGTTTCAGGACGGTGACTATGCCAGGGTCATCTCGCCCAATGGCGGCATCACGGTGCCCGTGGCGCACATGGCGGCGCTGAACGAAAACACGGTCTGGACCTGGAATGCGATTGGCAAACGCAAGGGGGCCTGGGCGCTGGCGGATGGGGCGTCCGAGGCGACTGAGGGGTTCTTGCTGAACCATCTGATTTCCGAACTGCTGCCCGACAAGGGCGATGGGCAGCGGCTGTCGAATTCAGACCCGGTGACGGGACAGGCCGCGTGGTTCGATCTGCGGGTGCGGATCGAACGGGTGGGGCCGAAAGATCATGCCGAACCGGCCTTTGGTCCGATACCACGGGTTGTACCGCAAGGAGGTGAACGCGCATGACCTGTCTTCCGGTAAGCACTCAGAAAAAGCTGGGTCTGGCGATTGATCTGGACACCTGCGTCGGCTGTCAGGCCTGCGTGACCGCGTGCAAGGGCTGGAACGATCAGGGCTATGGCGCGCCGCTGTCGGACCAGGACCCTTATGGCGCAATGCCGTCGGGAACGTTCTTGAACCGGGTTCACAGCTATGCCGTGCACCCCCCTGAAGGCGCTGCACAAACCATCAACTTTCCGCGGTCTTGCCTGCATTGCGAGGATGCGCCTTGTGTGACGGTTTGCCCGACCGGCGCCAGCTATAAGCGGGCCGAGGACGGCATCGTTCTGGTCAATGAAGATGCCTGCATCGGCTGCGGGCTGTGCGCCTGGGCCTGTCCTTATGGTGCGCGGGAAATGGATGCGGCGGCGGGGGTGATGAAGAAATGCACCCTTTGCGTCGATCGGATCTACAACGACAACCTTCCCGAAGAGGACCGCGAACCTGCCTGCGTGCGCGGTTGCCCCACCGGCGCGCGGCATTTTGGCGATTTTGCGGACCCGGACAGCGCGGTCAGCCGCCTGACTGCCGAACGCGGTGGCTATGCGCTGATGCCTGATCTGGGGACCAAACCGGTGAACCGCTATCTGCCGCCCCGGCCCAAGGACCGGGTCGAAGACGCCAGCGTTCTGGCGCCGCTGCTGGACATCAAGGCCAGCGGCTTTGCCGGCTGGCTGGACAAAATTCTGGGGAAGATCTGATGCATCCGGCACCGTCTGTCATTGTGTTTTCCGTGTTCTCGGGCATGGGATTTGGCTTGCTTGCGTTTTTGGGGCTTGGGTTTGTACATGTGGACGGCTGGGCGGCTTTTGCGCTTTGGGGTTTGGGCTATGGCCTTGCGATTGTGGGGCTTTTGGCGTCCACCTTCCATCTGGGCAACCCGCAGCGGGCGCTGAAGGCGTTCAGCCAATGGCGCAGCAGTTGGTTGTCGCGTGAAGCTTGGGCGGCTGTTGCGACCTTGCTGACATTGGCCCCCCCAGCACTGTCGGATTGGCTTGGGCTGGGCTGGCCACGCGGCTTGGGGGGGGTGGGCGGCGGTCTGGCTTTGGCCACGGTGCTGACCACCTCGATGATCTACACCCAGATCAAGGCGGTGCCGCGCTGGCACCATTGGCTTACCCCGGTGATGTTCATGACGTTTTCCGTCACGGGGGGGGCGATCCTTGCGGGGCAGGGTTTTGCGCCGCTGTTGCTGCTGGTGCTGGCGGGCGTGATGCTGGCAATCTGGCGGGTGGGCGACGGGCAGTTCGCGCGCGCGGCGCAGACCTTGGGGACAGCAACGGGGCTGGACCGGATTGGCGAGGTGCGGGTGTTTGAGCAGGCGCATACGGCTGGCAACTACCTGCTGCGCGAGATGATTTACGTCGTGGGCCGCAAGCATGTGCAAAAGCTGCGGGTGATTGCGTTGGTGCTGGCGACGGTGGCACCTGCGGTTCTGCTGGTGCTGACTTCGGGGCCGTGGGCGCTTGCGGTGGCGGGTGCCTGCCATCTGGTCGGGGCGCTGGCTGCGCGCTGGTTGTTCTTTGCCCAAGCCGAACATGTGGTAGGTCTGTACTACGGTAAACGCTAGGGAGGGTGGATGGACAAGACCCACGCGTTGATAAAGTCGCTGCCAATCTGGCAGGGAAACGTGCAGATCACGCCCTTGGGCGGCGGCATCACCAACGTCAACATGGTGGTGCAGGATGCGGTACGCCGGGCCGTGGTGCGGATTGGCGACGATATTGCGGTGCATCAGATCATGCGCTTCAACGAGCTGTCGGCCAGTCGTGCCGCCCATGCCGCCGGAATATCTCCAGCGGTGCTGTACCACGCGCCGGGGGCCTTGGTGATAGATTTCATCGAAGGCCGAACGATGACAGCGGCGGATTTGCAGCAGGATGCGGTGCTGGATCAAGCGCTGGATCTGGTGGCGCGGGCGCATCGCGACATACCGCTGCACCTGCGGGGCCCGGTTTTGACCTTCTGGGTGTTCCATGTCCTGCGCGATTATGCGGCCACCCTGCGTGAAGCCGGCAGCCGGCATCTTTCGCTGTTGGCCGACCTGTTGCGCGACGCGGCGCGGCTTGAGGTGGCGGTGGGCCCTGTCGATCTTGTCTTTGGCCACAATGACCTGTTGCCTGCCAATTTTCTGTTGGATAGCAACAGGATGTGGCTGATCGACTGGGACTACGCCGGGTTCAATTCGCCGCTGTTCGATCTGGGCGGGCTGGCGGCCAACACCGGGCTGACCCCGGCGCAAGAGGCGCGGATGTTGCAGGCCTATTTCGGGAAAACCGATGGCGGCTTGTGGCGGCGCTATCTTGCGATGAAGGCGGCGGCGGCACTGCGCGAGGCGATGTGGAGCATGGTTTCGGAAATACATTCCGACATCGCCTTTGATTATGCGGCCTATACCGCCGCCACGTTAACGACTTATCGGGCGTCCTATGACGCCTACGCACAAAGCTGAGGGCATCATGGCAGACCTACCCAGCACGGCGCGGGCCGTGATCATCGGCGGCGGCATCATTGGCTGTTCAACCGCCTATCACATGGGCAAACTGGGATGGACCGACACGGTCTTGCTAGAGCGCAAGAAGCTGACGTCGGGCACGACCTTTCATGCGGCTGGGCTGGTGGGGCAGTTGCGTACCTCTGCCAACATCACGCAATTGCTGGGTTATTCGGTTGATCTGTACAAACGTCTGGAAGCGGAAACAGGCTTGCAGACCGGGTGGAAGATGAATGGCGGGCTGCGGTTGGCCTGCAACGCCGAACGCTGGACCGAAGTGAAGCGGCAGGCGACGACGGCGCACAGTTTCGGGCTTGAAATGCACCTGCTGACACCGAAAGAGGCGCAGGATCTGTGGCCGCTGATGACCATCGACGATCTGGTGGGGGCGGCATATCTGCCCACGGACGGCCAGGCGAACCCGTCAGACATCACCCAATCTTTGGCGCGCGGCGCGCGGATGGCGGGGGTGAAGATTTTCGAGGACACGCCGGTCACGCGGGTGATCGTGGAAGACGGGCGCATCCGGGGGGTGGAAACGCCCTTTGGCACGATTGAATGCGAAAAGGTGATCTGCTGTGCGGGCCAGTGGACGCGAACTTTGGCGGCAGCGGTGGGCGTGAATGTGCCACTGGTGTCGGTCGAGCATCAGTACATGATCACCGAGAAAATCGACGGCGTGACCCCCGATCTTCCGACGCTGCGCGATCCTGACAGGCTGACCTACTGGAAGGAAGATGTGGGTGGCCTTGTCTGGGGCGGCTACGAGCCGAACCCGAAGCCCTGGGCGGTCAAGGGCATTCCTGACGGCTTTCATTTTGACCTGCTGACCTCGGATTTCGACCATTTCGGGCAGTTCATGGAGAACGCGATCGCGCGGGTGCCAGCCTTGGCCCATGCCGGCGTAAAGCAACTGCTGAACGGGCCGGAAAGCTTTACGCCCGATGGCAATTTCATTCTGGGCGAAGCGCCAGAGTTGCGGAATTTCTATGTGGGGGCAGGGTTTAACGCCTTTGGCATTGCAAGCGGTGGCGGCGCGGGCATGGCCTTGGCGGAATGGGCGGCCAAGGGCGAGGCGCCCTATGATCTGTGGCCGGTGGATATTCGCCGGTTCGGAAAGGTGCATCAGTCCACCGATTGGGTGCGCCAGCGCACCCTTGAGGCCTATGGCAAGCACTATACCATCGCCTGGCCCGCCGAAGAGATGCAGTCGGCGCGGCCAACGCGGCGATCACCGCTATATGCGCATCTCAAGGCGGCGGGGGCGTGTTTTGGTGAGAAACTGGGCTGGGAGCGGCCGAACTGGTTTGCCGATCTGTCGGTTGGTGAACGTCCCGTGGACCGCTATTCCTATCAGCGCCCCGGCTGGTGGGATCAGGTGCGACGGGAACATGTGGCGGCCCGGACCGGGGCGGTGCTGATTGATCAGACGTCATTCGCGAAGTTCACGCTGAAGGGGCCAGACGCGGCCAGGGCTTTGAATTTCATTGCCGCAGGGAACGTGGATCGGGCGGTTGGCAGCTTGACCTACACCCAGATGCTGAATGCGCGTGGCGGGATTGAGGCCGATGTGACGGTGGCGCGGCTGGCATGGGATGAGTTTTACATCGTGACCGGCACCGGCTTTGCGACCCATGATTTCGACTGGATCAGCCGCAACCTGACCGGAAACTGCCAACTGGTTGATGTGACGGCTGGTTCGGCCGTGCTGTCGCTGATGGGACCACAGGCGCGCACTGTGCTGGGCCGGGTTTGCAGCGATGATTTGTCGAATGCGGGTTTCCCCTTTGGCACCGCGCGGCGGATTTCGGTGGCCGGCTGCCCGGTTCTGGCCTTGCGGGTGACCTATGTGGGAGAGCTGGGCTGGGAATTGCACATGCCCACGGATGTGGCCGTGACGGTGTATGAGGCGCTGATTGCGGGCGGCGGGGTGGTCAATGCAGGCTACCGCGCGATTGAAACGCTGCGCCTTGAGAAGGGCTATCGCGCGTGGGGGGCCGATATTGGGCCGGATCATACGCCGGTCGAGGCGGGGCTGACCTGGGCGTGCAAGATGAAGTCTGGCGTTGATTTCATGGGGCGGGCGGCGGTGGCGGCGCAGTTGGCCGGGGGGGTGAAAAAGCGGCTGGCGGGGTTCACCGTGGACGATCCTGCGGTGATCCTGCTGGGCCGCGAGACGATTTATCGCAACGGTGAGCGGGTGGGATGGCTGTCTTCGGGCGGGTTTGGTCATACCATCGGCCTGCCCATCGGCTATGGGTTTGTCCGGCGCGCGGGCGTGGACGCGGCGTTCATGACCAGCGGCAGCTATGAGTTGGAAGTCGCGTCCGAACGGGTGGCGGCCAAACTGCATCTGGGCGCGCTGTATGATCCGGAAAATCTGCGTGTAAAGTCCTGAACCGGCTTGGTTTTTGGGCAGCTTTGGCGTTTGGCGAAGATATTTTAGCCAATGTGACGGCTGTGCTGCCCTTACGGAAAGCATCGCTTGTGCCGAATCGGCAATGGGTTTTACCATCCGGTCAAATAAGGGGGCCGCGACTGGCCCGATACCATCTGAAACGGGGACATATCACATGCAAAGACGCAGTTTTCTGACCGTGACGCGCCGGGGGCTTTTGCTGTCAGGGGGGGCCTTGGCCTTGACGGCAGGCATGCCGAAATCGGCCTTTGCCGCCGAGCCGATCAAGATGGCGGGCATCTACACCGTGCCCGTGGAACAGCAATGGGTCAGCCGCATTCATCTGGCGGCCGAGGCGGCCAAGGCGGCGGGCGCGGTGGATTACAGCTATACCGAAAACGTCGCCAATACCGATTATCCGCGTGTGATGCGCGAATATTGTGAAAGCGGTGTCAAGCTGATCGTGGGTGAGATTTTCGGGGCCGAAGCCGAGGCGCGCGAAGTGGCGGCGGAATATCCGGATGTGGCCTTCCTGATGGGCTCGTCGTTCATGCCGGACGCCGCGGCGAACCCCAATCTGGCGGTGTTTGACAACTACATTCAGGATGCGGCCTATCTGTCGGGCATAATCGCCGGGGCGATGACCAAGGGCAACATCGGCATGGTGGGCGGTTTTCCCATCCCCGAAGTGAACCGGTTGATGAACGCCTTCATGGCGGGCGCGCGCGAGATCAATCCGGCGATCAAGTTTCAGATCAGCTTTATCGGATCCTGGTTTGATCCGCCGAAGGCCAAGGAGACCGCCTTTGCCATGATCGACGGCGGCGCGGACCTTTTGTACGCGGAACGCTTTGGCGTGTCGGATGCCGCCAAGGAACGTGGCGTTCTGGCCATTGGCAACGTGATCGATACCCAGGCTGACTATCCCGATACCGTTGTCGCCTCGGCGCTTTGGCATTTTGAGCCGACTTTGGCCAAAGCGATTGAGGCGATCAACGCAGGCAGCTTTGCCGCCGACAACTACGGGGTCTATTCCCATATGAAAGAGGGCGGCTGTTCGCTTGCGCCCCTTGGCAGCTTTGAGGGCAAGGTTCCGGCCGACGTGATGGCAAAGGTGGCCACGCAAGAGGCCGCGATCAAGGACGGGTCATTCACCGTTGTGGTCGATGACACCGAGCCCGTATCTTCATGAGCCCGGTCGGGGCGGTGGACGTTGTCCTGCGCCTTGACCGCATCAGCAAAAGGTTCGGGCCGCTGGTGGCCAACAACGCCATCAGCCTGACCCTGCGGCGGGGCGAGGTGGTGGCTTTGCTGGGCGAAAACGGCGCTGGCAAGACCACGTTGATGAACATCCTTTTCGGTCATTATGTGGCGGATGAAGGCACGGTCGAGGTGTTTGGCAGCCCGCTGCCCCCCGGCCATCCCCGCGCGGCTTTGGCGGCGGGGGTGGGCATGGTGCATCAGCATTTCACGCTGTGCGACAATCTGTCGGTGCTGGACAATATCCGGCTGGGCACGCAAAGCCTGTGGTCGCGTGGCAAGGACGGTGCGCGTGGCAAGGTGTCGGCGCTGGCGCGGGATTTCGGGTTGGCGGTCAATCCCGATGCGCGCGTCGGCAGCCTGACGGTGGGTGAGCGTCAGCGGGTGGAAATCCTGAAGGCTTTGTACCGCGATGCCCGCATTCTTATTCTGGATGAGCCGACTGCGGTGCTGACGCCGCAGGAAACCGAAGCGCTGTTTGACACATTGCGGCGCGCGACGTTGCGCGGTCTTTCCATCATCTTCATCAGCCACAAGCTGCACGAAGTGATGGCGATTGCCGACCGTTGCATCGTGCTGCGGCATGGGGCGGTGGTGGGCGAGGTGCGGACAGATGCGACCGACCGCGCCGCTTTGGCCGCAATGATGGTGGGCGGCGAGGTGACGATGCCAAAGGCGCAGGCGCGGGCGGCGGGGGCGGCCATCTTGCGGCTGGACGCGGTCTGCACGCCGGATCAGGGTGCGGCACCGGGGTTGAGGCAGGTGACGCTGGATTTGCGGGCGGGGCAGATCACCGGCCTTGCGGGCGTGTCGGGCAATGGGCAGGCGGCGCTGGCCGATCTGATCTCGGGTCTGTTGCGGCCCGGCGCGGGGCGGATAGAGTTGCTGGGGCAGGCGGTGGCGGGCTGGACCCCGCGCGCGGCGATTGGCGCGGGGATCGCGCGGATCCCGGAAGATCGCCACAAGACCGGGTCGATTGCCGATTTCACCCTGACCGAAAACGCGGTGCTGGAGGGGTATTTCCGGCCTGCATTCTCGTGGCGCGGCTGGATGAACTGGACTGCTGCCGACCGTTTTGCGCGCGACATCATCGCGGCCTATGACCTGCGCTGTCCGGGGCCGGCTACGCGCATTCGCCTGCTGTCGGGCGGCAACATGCAAAAGCTGATCCTGGGCCGGGTGCTGGAGCCTGCGCCGCAGATCATACTGGCCAATCAGCCGGTGCGCGGGCTGGACGTAGGGGCGATTGCCTATGTGCAATCCCGCCTGATTGCGGCGCGGGATGCGGGGGCGGCGGTGCTGCTGATTTCCGAGGATCTGGACGAGGTGCAAAGCCTGTCCGATGTGATCCATGTGATTTCCAAGGGGCGGCTGTCGCCCGGTTTTGCACGGGGGACCAAGACCTCGGCCGAGTTGGGGTTGTGGATGGCCGGGCAGGGGTTTGAACATGCGGCTTGAAGCGATTGCAAATCCCGGTCTGGGGCGCAGGCTTGGCTATCCAGCGGCCGCTTTGGCCGCGACGGTGGTGGTGGCGTCGGTGCTGGCGTTGCTGGCGGGGGCTGATCCCTTTGGCACTTTGGGCTTGATTGTCTTTGGGGCTGTGGGGTCGAAATTCGCGGCGCTTGAGACGTTGAATCGGGCGACGCCGCTGATTTTCACCGGGCTTGCGGTGGCGGTGGCGTTCCGGGCCAAGCTGTGGAACATCGGGGCCGAGGCGCAGTTGTACGCGGGCGCGATCATGGCCGTGGTGCTGGGCACCGGGGCGATGGGCGCGCCGTGGGTGCTGCCGGTGACGGCGGTTCTGGCAATGCTGGCGGGGGCCTTGGTGCTGCTGGGGCCGGTGTTGCTGAAGACCCGGCTGGGCGTGGATGAGGTGGTGACCACGCTGTTGTTGAATTTCATCATGTTGTTGCTGGTGTCGTATCTGCTGGAGGGGCCGATGAAGGACCCTGCGGGAATGGGCTGGCCCAAATCGGCATCGCTGATCAAAGAGGCGCGGTTGCCGCGTCTGGTCGAAGGGCTGCGGCTGCATTGGGGGTTTGGTCTGGCGCTGGTGTCGGCGGTGGCGGTCTGGGTGATTCAGACACGGACAACGCTGGGCTTCGAGATGCGGGCGGTGGGGCAGAATGCCCAAGCCGCGCGGTTTGCAGGCATGCCG
Organism: uncultured Cypionkella sp.; assembly: GCA_964497815.1. Lineage (GTDB taxonomy): Bacteria > Pseudomonadota > Alphaproteobacteria > Rhodobacterales > Rhodobacteraceae > Cypionkella. Next base: position 2,154 of record CAZCFC010000073.1, on the reverse strand, counting down.
GTGAATGCGGTGCTGGTGAAGACTGCGCTCATGTCGGGGGGGCTGGCGGCCCTTGCCGGTTGGTCCGAAGTGGCGGGGCTGAAGGGGCATCTGAGTTTGGATCTTAGCCCCGGCTTTGGCTATACCGGCATCATCGTGGCGATGCTGGCGCTGCTGCACCCTTTGGCGGTGGTGGTGACGGCGCTGTTTGTGGCCGGGGTTTTCGTAGGCTCCGACAGCATGAGCCGCGCCGCCGGGGTGCCGACCTATATCGCGGATATGCTGCTGGCGGTGGCGCTGTTGTTCATGGTGCTGGCGATCTTGCTGACCCGGTTTCGTGTGGTGCGGGGATGAATGCGGTGTTTGACATCCTGATTTCGGCCAGCTTTTGGGCGGCGGCGGTGCGCATCGCGTCGCCCTTGATTTTCGCCACCATGGGAGAGTTGATCTGTGAACGCGCCGGGGTTCTGAACCTTGGGATCGAGGGCATCATGGTGATTGGTGCCTTCACCGGATGGATGGCGGTTTATCAGGGCCTGCCCTTGTGGGGCGGGGTCGGGGTGGCCGCCGCAGCGGGGATGCTGTTTGGTTTGCTGCATGCGACTTTGACGGTGCCGTTTGGGCTGTCGCAGCATGTGGTGGGGCTGGGGGTAACGTTGCTTGCGACGTCTGCCAGTTCTTTTGCCTATCGCCTGATGCTGCCCGAAGTCACCAGCCCGCCAAAGATTGAGCCATTTCAACCGATTGAAATCCCCTTGCTTTCCGATATTCCGCTGTTGGGAGAGGCGCTGTTTTCGCAAACCGCACTGACCTACGCTGCCTTTGCCGTGGCGTTGCTGACGGCTTGGGTGCTGTTGCGCACGCCCTTGGGTCTGGCCCTGCGCGCGGCAGGCGAAAACCCGGCCGCGGTCGAGGCGCAGGGCCTGTCGGTGACGGGGCTGCGGATGGGGGCGGTGATCGTGGGATCGGGGTTGATGGCGGTGGGCGGCAGTTTTCTGACCCTGTCGGCGTTTTCCAGTTTCTTCTTTGAAATGGTCAACGGCCGCGGCTGGATTTGTGTGGCGCTGGTGGTGTTCGGCGCCTGGCGTCCGGGCAAGGCGGTGCTGGGC